>DASYKU010000092.1 GCA_035995165.1 Mycobacteriales bacterium | reverse complement strand
GTCAGCTCGGGCAGGGGGGAAGGGTGGGGGTCGGCGTCGCGGTCGGCGTCGCCGCCGCGCTGGCCGACTCGGTGCCGGCCGCGCTCGTGGACGCCGGGCTCGAGGTCGTCGGGGTCGGCGTGTCCGAAGCCGGCATGGAGGCCGCGTTGCCGGTGGCGGTGCCCGTCGGCGTCTCGGTCGGCGACGGGACCGGCGTGCAGGTCGGCGTCGGCGAGGGGGCCGTGGTCGTCGGAGCCGCCGGCGTCGTCGTCGGAGCCGTGCTGGTCGGCGAGGTCGGGGACGTCGGCGCGGTCGTCGTGGGCGCTGGTGTGGTCGGCTTCGGCTTGGGCTTCGGCTTCGTGGGTGTCGGCGTGTTCGGCTCGTCGGCCGCCGGCGGGTCTCCGACGCTCGCCGGCGGCTGCCTCGGGTTGCTGTGCGGCACCGGGCGGGGCGTGCCGTTCGGAGCCGGGGACTCGTCCACCGGCGCCCCGCCCGCGTACTCGGCGGACAGCGCCAGCACCAGCGACACGTACGAGTCGGAGCGGTTGTAGCTGTAGACCGCGTTGCGCTGGCCCGCGACCGTGCTCAGGTCGCCGCCGGCCCGGCAGAGGTACTTGGCCGCCGCGGCCGCCGCGTCGTCGATGTCGAACGGGTCGGTCTTGCCGTCGTGGTCCCCGTCGGTGGCGAACAACGCCCAGGTCCCGGGGATGAACTGCATCGGCCCGACGGCCCGGTCGTGGGTGGTGTCGCCGTCGTACCTGCCGCCGTCGGTGTCACCGATCGCGGCGACCCCGGGCCGCCCGTCCAGCGGGATCCCGACGATCGGCGGGTCGGAGCGTCCGTCCGCCAGCAGCGTGGCCCCGGCGAACCGGCCGTGGTTGGACTCCACCCGGCCGATCGCGGCAAGCAGCGTCCAGGGCAGGCCACAGCCCGATCCGGCCGCCGCGGCCTGGTAGGCCTGCACCGCGCGGGACGGGATCCCGTTCGCGGCCAGCCCCGGCGCGGCCTCGCCGTTGGGCGACCCACCGGCCGGACCGGCGGTCGAGGACTGCCCGGTGGACTGCGTGGGCACCCCCATCGTCGACCCGGGGTAGGAGTACGTCGGCGGCACCGCGGGCGGGAGAACGGTCTCGCCGGCCGGCGCAGTGTCCACAGTGGACGATCCGCCGGCGTCGACCGCGGTCGACGCCGCGGTCGAGGCGGCCGCGATCACCGCGAACGCGGCGAGGGTCAACGGCAGGCCGCGTCGACCGACTGTAGTCGGGAGTCGCAGCTGTCGTAACCGCCGTACCGCGTTGCGCATCCGATGTCCTCCGTCCAGAGGTGCGCGTCAAGAGGGCCTCTGCGACCCTAACCCGGACCGATGTCCCCCGGACGGGTGAGAACAGAACTGCACCCAATTTTCGGGGGATGGCTCCCCAAGGTTTGCCCCGGTCCGCCGGACTGCCCGCGGACTGGGAGAATCGGCGCGTGACCTCCGCTTCGCAGGCCCTGTTCGACCGCGCCCAGGCGGTGACGCCGGGTGGGGTGAACTCCCCGGTCCGCGCGTTCCGGGCGGTCGGCGGCACCCCACGGTTCATGATCGCCGGTTCCGGCCCGCTGATATACGACGCCGACGGCATCGAGTACGTCGACCTGGTCTGCTCGTGGGGACCGATCATCCTGGGCCACGCGTACCCGGACGTCGTGCAGGCGGTGGCGTACGCGGCGGCCAAGGGAACCAGCTTCGGCACCCCGACCAGCGGCGAGGTCGAGCTGGCCGAGGAGATCGTCGCCCGGGTCGCCCCGGTCGAGCAGGTTCGCCTGGTCAACAGCGGAACCGAGGCGACGATGTCCGCGATCCGGCTGGCCCGCGGGGTGACCGGCCGCAGCGTGGTGGTGAAGTTCGCCGGCTGCTATCACGGTCATGTCGACGCACTGCTGGCCGCCGCCGGTTCCGGCGTTGCCACCCTCGCGCTGCCGGACACCCCCGGGGTGACCGGGGCGCAGGCCGGCGACACGATCGTGCTGCCGTACAACGACGTGCCCGCGGTGGAGGCGGCCTTCGCCGCGCGGGGCGACGAGATCGCCTGCGTGATCACCGAGGCCGCCGCCGCGAACATGGGCGTGGTCCCGCCGCTGGACGACTTCAACGCCGAGCTCCGCCGGATCACCACCGAGCACGGCGCGCTGCTCATCCTCGACGAGGTGATGACGGGCTTCCGGGTCTCCCGCACCGGCTGGTACGGCCTGGATCCCGTCGTGCCCGACCTGTTCACCTTCGGCAAGGTCATGGGTGGCGGCCTGCCCGCGGCGGCGTTCGGCGGTCGCCGGGAGGTGATGGCCCGGCTGGCGCCGTCCGGCCCCGTCTACCAGGCCGGCACGCTGTCCGGGAACCCGGTCGCGGTCGCCGCTGGCCTGGCGACGCTGCGGGCCTGCACCGAAGAGGTCTATCTCCGGGTGGACGCGGCCGCCGCGACCGTGGCCCGGATGGTCTCCGAGGCGTTGGCCAAGGAGGGCGTTGCCCACCGGGTGCAGACCGCCGGCAACCTGTTCTCGGTCTTCTTCACCGAGAACGAGGTCCGCGACTACGACCAGGCCCGGGCCCAGCAGGCCTGGCGTTATCCCGCCTTCTTCCACGCGATGCTGGACCGTGGCGTCTACCTGCCGCCGTCCGCGTACGAGTCCTGGTTCGTCTCGGCCGCGCACGACGACGCCGTGCTGGACCGCGTCGCCGACGCCCTGCCGGAGGCGGCTCGCGCGGCCGCGGCTGCCACCGAGGAGGGCCCGGCGTGACCCTGACCACCGTGCACATGCTCCGGCACGGGGAGGTGCAGAACCCCGACCACATCATGTACGGCCGCCTGCCTGGCTATCACCTCTCTCCTGTGGGCCGCCGGATGGCCGAGCGGGCCGCGAAGGCCTTGATCGACCGGGACATCACCTACCTCGTCTCGTCTCCGCTGGAGCGGGCCCAGGAGACGTCGGCGCCGCTGGCGACGGCGCTCAACGTGCCGGTGCACCTGGACGACCGCCTGCTGGAGGCGGAGAACTCGTTCCAGGGTCAGCCGTTCGGCCCGGGCGACCGGGTATGGGCCCACCCGTCCTCCTGGCCCAGGCTGCGCAACCCGTTCCGACCGTCCTGGGGTGAGCCGTATCAGCACATCGCCTCCCGGATGCTGGCCGCCGCCTGGTCCGCCCGGGACGCCGCCGAGGGGCACGAGGCCGTCTGCGTCAGCCACCAGCTGCCGATCTGGACCCTGCGCCGGCTGGTCGAGCGCAAACCGCTCTCCCACATCCCGACCCACCGCCAGTGCGGGCTGGCTTCCCTCACGAGCATCACCTTCGACGGTGATCGTGTGGTCAAGGTCCTCTACAGCGAGCCCGCGGGACCGGAGTCACCGGGGACGACCCCGGGTGCATGAGCCGTATGAGCTGGGGTGACACTCGACGGGTGCGTCGATTCCCCCGCCTCGTCGTCGCCTTGCTGGTAGTCGCTCTTGGCGCGCTCACAGCATGCACGGGCGGCTCGGACGCGGTCGATCAGACCGCGGGCGGTGAGTTCCGATTCGTGGCCGGGACCGGCAGGGGCGAGGTCATCCCCGAGTCGGACCGGAAGTCGGCGCCGTCGGTGGACGGCACCATCCTCGATGGCGGCGCGTGGAACCTCGCCGCCCAGCGCGGCAAGGTCGTGGTGCTGAACTTCTGGGGCCCGTGGTGCCCGCCCTGCCGGGTCGAGACGCCGGACTTCGACGCTGCGTACAAGGCGACGAAGGCTGACGGGGTCGAGTTCGTCGGGGTCGCCGTCCGCGACACCGAGGACAACGTCCGCGCGTTCTACCAGGACAACAAGATCACGTACCCGACCCTCTTCGACCGGCCGGGGAAGACGATCCAGCGCTTCCGTGACCTGCGCGTCAACGGCTTTCCCTTCACGATCGTGATCGACAAGCAGGGCCGCGTCGCCGCCGTGTACCCGACGCCGCTGCTGCAGGAGGACATCCAGCCCGTCGTCACGAGGCTGGCGGCCGAGTCATGAGCGGCATCGGCGAGAGCTTCGCCCGGATCGTCTCCGACGGCCCGTTCGTGGTCGCGGCCCTGGTGGCCGCGGTCGCGGGGCTGGTGAGCTTCCTCTCGCCGTGCGTGCTCCCGCTGGTGCCGGGCTACCTCTCCTACGTCGGCGGCCTGTCCGGTACCGAGGCCGCCTCCTCGGCGCCTGCTCCGGCCGAGGGCGGTGGCGTGGCGGTCGCGACCCGCACCCGCCGGCTGCGCAGCCGGACGGTGCTTGGCGCGGTGTTGTTCGTCCTCGGCTTCACCGTGGTGTTCGTCGCGTACGGCGTGCTGTTCGGCCGGCTCGGCTCCCTCCTCATCGAGCACCAGCGGGGACTGGAGCGCATCCTCGGTGTCATCGTGATCCTGCTGGGCCTGGCCTTCCTCGGCGTGATCCCCGGCGTCTCCCGCGAGCTGCGGATCCACCGGTTCCCGGCCGCGGGCCTGGCCGGGGCGCCGCTGCTCGGGGTTGTCTTCGGCCTGGGCTGGACGCCGTGCATCGGCCCGACGCTCGGCGCGGTCCAGTCGCTCGCCCTGTCCACCGCCGGGGCAGGCCGGGGAGCGGCCCTGTCGGTGGCGTACTGCCTCGGTCTCGGGGTTCCCTTCGTGCTGGTCGCGCTCGGGGCCCGCTGGCTGATCGGCGCGCTCGGCATCGTCCGCCGGCACGCCAACATCATCACGTACGTCGGCGGCGGCCTGCTGGTCGTGCTGGGCCTGCTGCTGGTGACCGGGCTGTGGGGGCAGATGACCATCGAGCTGACCTCGCGGGTCGGCCAGAGCGGGCTGGGGACCTCGCTGTGACGGCCGGACCCGACACCCCGGTCCGCGACGCGGACGTCGACCCGGCAGAGCTGTCGACCCAGCCGGCACCGGTCCGGTCATGGCACGGCGGCCCGATCGCGTTCGCCCGCAACTCCTGGCGCCGGCTGACCAGCATGCGGACAGCGCTGGTGCTGCTGTTCCTGCTGGCGCTGGCGTCCATCCCGGGGTCGCTGCTGCCGCAGCGGGCGCTGAATCCGGGCAAGGTCGACGCGTACATCGCCGACCACCCGGGCTGGTCACGGATCCTCGATGCCGCCGGGTTCTTCGACGTGTTCGCGGCTCCGTGGTTCGCGGCGACCTACCTGCTGTTGTTCGTGTCGCTGATCGGGTGCGTGGTGCCGCGGCTGCGGCAGCACGCCACAGCGATGTTGTCCGCGCCGCCGGTCGTACCGCGACGGCTCGATCGACTCGCACAGTCCTCCTCCTTCTCCTCCGCGCAGGCGCCGGCCGAGGCCGCCCGCGCCGCCGTGTCCCGGCTGCGTGGCTGGAAGACCGTCATCCGCGAAGAGGACGACGGCGTGGTGACCGTGGCGGCGGAGAAGGGCTACCTCCGGGAGACGGGCAACCTCGTCTTCCACGCCGCGCTGGTGGTGCTGTTGGTCGGCGTCGCCGCCGGGAAGCTGTGGGGCTACCAGGGCACGGTGCTGCTGACCGAGGCCCAGCCCGGGATCTGCAACGCAGTGCCGCTCTACGACTCCTTCCGGCCGGGAAAGCTGGTGGACGGAGCCGGGCTGGCCCCGTTCTGTATCGACTCGTTGGACAAGTTCACGGCGACATACGACCCGGACGGGACGCCGTCGTCGTTCAAGGCCGACATCACGTACTCGTTGGGCGAGAACGGCGCGCCGAAGAAGGACACGCTGCAGGTCAACCACCCGCTGCGGGTCGAGGGCGTACGCGTCTATCTGGTGGGGCACGGCTTCGCGCCCCGGTTCACGGTCACGACCCCGCAGGGCAAGGTGCTGCGGGACATCACCGCGCCGTTCCTGCCGCAGGTGCCCTCGACGCTGCTGTCCGAGGGCGCCGTCAAGCTCCTGGACACGGTCAACCCGCAGCTCGCGCTCTACGGTTCGTTCGCGCCGTTCGCTGCCCTGGACTCCGGCGGCAAGCTGACCTCGCTGTCGCCCCAGCCCGGCAACCCCGGCGTGGCGATCGTGGTCTACCAGGGCGACCTCGGCGTCGACAGCGGCGCTCCCCAGTCCGTCTACAGCATCGACCAGCGCCAGGTCGCCAGCGGAAGGCTCAAGGCGGTGCAGTCCGCCCAGCTCACCCAAGGCAAGTCGGTGAAGCTGAGCGACGGCACACAGATCACCTTCGACGGCTACCGCCAGTGGGCGACGATCCAGGTCAACCACGACCCGGGTCAGACGCTCGTGCTCTGGTCGGCCGGCGCGATCGTGCTGGGACTCCTCCTTTCTCTTGCTGTCCGGCGCCGACGACTCTTCCTGCGGATCACCCCGGCGGACAGCTCTGCATCCCGGTCTGTGGACAACTCGGAGCCTGTGGACGACGCCGAGCGGCCCGAACCGGACGCCCGTAGTGTGGTCGCGGTCGGAGGGCTCGCCCGCACCGACGCAGGCAGCTTCGGGACGGAGTTCGCCCGCGTCATCGAGCGACTCCGCGACCCGTCGCCCGTCAGGAAGGACTGACCGTGTTCGTCAACGCCGGACTCGCGAGGCTGTCCGATCACATGTTCACGTGGTCGATCATCCTGTACAGCCTCGCGCTGGTCGCCTACTGCGGGGAGTACGCGTTCGGGCGCCGCGGGAAGGTCGCGGCGACCTCGCCCGAGCAGGTGCTCGTCGGCGCCGGCGGTCTGTCCGAGGTGAAGACCGGCGGGATCTCGACCGTCTCGGTGTCCTCGAAGGCGCCCCCCAAGGCCCGCAACCGGACCGGCCAGGCCGACCGGTTCGGCCGGATCGCGGTCGGCGCCACGGTGGTCGGCCTCGGGGTGGAGCTCACCTCCCTGCTCCTACGCGGGCTCGCGACCCACCGGTTGCCCTGGGGCAACATGTACGAGTTCTCCGCCGTGGTCGGCGCCGCCGCCGTGATCGCCTACCTCGTAGTGCTGATCCGGCTGCCGCAGGTGCGCTATCTCGGCATGTTCCTGCTGTTCCCCGTGGTCGTGCTGCTGTTCCTGGCCGGCACGGTGCTCTACGCGCCGGCCGAGCCGCTGGTCCCGGCGCTGCGGTCCTACTGGATCGCCATCCACGTCACCACGATCAGCATCGGCACCGGCATCTTCATGGTCAGCTTCGTCGCGACCGTGCTCTACCTGATCCGCCGGCGCTGGGAGCTGGCCGTCGAGGCCGGCAAGACACCCACCCGGTTCCCGGTCACCCTCGGGTCGCGGATGCCGACGACCGACGTGCTGGACCGGATGGCGTACCGGACCGTCGCCTTCGGTTTCCCGGTCTACACGTTCGGGATCATCGCCGGCGCGATCTGGGCCGAGGCGGCCTGGGGTCGGTACTGGGGCTGGGACCCGAAGGAGACTTGGGCCTTCATCACCTGGGTCGTCTACGCGGCCTACCTGCACGCCCGGGCAACCGCCGGCTGGCGAGGAACCGCGGCGGCCCGGGTCAACATGGTCGCGTTCTCGACGATGATCTTCAATTTCTTCATCATCAACATGGTGGTGTCCGGGCTGCACTCGTATGCCGGTTTGACCTGATTGCCCGGATACTCTGAACGTCATCTAGTCTGGACGGCCAGTAAGGGCGTGTCTCGATCCTGAGCGAGGGGAGGCTCTGGTGTGCGCTCGGCGCAACCCGTCCGACGACGACCATGAGCGTTCCCGGAGCCTCGCCGATCAGCTGGCGCGCTGGGACACCGAGCAAGGCTGGATGCGGATGACTCCGAACGCCGACCCCCCCGAGCACGTCGAACCGCCCGAGTCGACCCCGGCCAGCTACTCTCCGCCGTCGAGCCCGCGGCTGCCCGCGCCGCCGCCGGCACCCGACAGTTGGGAGGCGGTCTTGTCCGCCGAGCCACCGCCGCCGCGCTCCACCGACCCGTGGGCCACCCCGTCCGCCGCCTCGCCGGACGATGCTGCTGAGCAGGAACTCTGGAGTCCGCCGGAGGACACGGTCTACCGGCCGACCCACACGCCACCGTCCGGCGGCACGCCGCTGCCGGAGCGCTGGCCCTCGCAGGCGGGCGCATCCGCAAGCAGTCAGCCGATCGAGGACACCACCTCGTCCGATCGCGGCGCCACGCCCTGGGACCACCCGTCGGACGGTGGGCTCGGCGGTCCGGAAGGAGAGCCGCGGTCGGCCGCGTACGGCGGTCCGACGGCCGCTGGCTCCGAGGAGACGCCGTCGTCCTGGGCCGGCGCCTCTGATCCTGAGCCGGCCGGTCCGCAGTCCTGGACCGGTGCGTTCGACCGGCAGGATGAGTCCGCGAGCGCACCTTCGGACGAGCCGTGGGACGCCTCGTTCGGGCGCGACGCCGGGTCCGGACCGGAAGGGACGTCCTGGACCAGCACGTCGGACCAGGACTCCGACCGCGCGTGGACGCCGGACGCCGGAGCCGCGTCCTGGACGACGCCGGTCGACAGCGCACCCGTGCCGGGAGCCTGGCCGGGTGACGACGGTGTCGATCCGGGTGCCGGGTTGCTCAGTGACACCGATGCCAACGACTGGCCGGGCGCCGATCCGGCTCCGTGGGCGACCGGGGATTCGGCAGCGGGATCCGGTCCAGCCTGGCAGGCGACCGGCCCCGGACCTGACTCAGATCCGTCCATTGATGAGAACGCCGCCGAGACGGGGTGGCCGGCCGCCGAGCAGCGCAGCGAGGCTCCCGAGAGCCGGGCCGTCGCTCCGGACTCCGGCGAGGGCCGCGGCCAGGCCGATCAAGACGCAGGCTGGGCCGCTGACGCGCTCGACTGGACGGCGAGCGATCGTGGGTCCGCTCCTGTCGAGGACTGGCCACCCGCCAACCAAGAACTCAAGTCCGCCGAGGGGTGGACCGCCGCGGAGACCTCGTCCGGAGCCGGCCGGTCCGCCTCCGGCGACGAGGCGCAGCCGGCGGGCGAGAGCGGCTGGTCGTACGAGGGGCCCGGCACTGGGCTCGGAGCGGATCCGAGTGCGATCGAGCAGCGCACGCAGTTCATCGGCGTGCCGGAGGACGACGCTCGGCTGAGCCCTCCGGCCGACCCCACCTGGGAGAGCGGCTCCGGCCGGGACTGGTCGGATGGTGCGTCCGGGGACGGTGCCGGTGCGTCGCAGACTCCGGAGGACCCCGGCACGTCGTGGTCGTCGCCGACTCCGGAGTGGACCGGATCCTGGTCGGCGCCGACGCCCGATCCGGCGCCGGTCGATCGTGAACTGTCCGACGACGAGTGGCTGGCGCATCTGCGCGGAGACGAGCAGCCCGCCGATGGTCCGTCCTGGTCGGCGCCGGATCAGCCTGGCGCGCAGCCGCTTTCGGCGGACGTGCCGCCGCCGGTGCCGCCGCCCGCGGTCAGTCCACTGTGGACGATGGGTCCGTCCAGCGGGGCGCGACCCGTCGTCGCCACCGAACGGCCTGCCGGCCACCGGTTCGGGCCAGTCCTGAGCGCGCAGCAATCGAGCTTCGCTGCACTTCCGCCGGTCGCCGCGGGGCCTCCGGTCACGCAGCCGTCGAGCCTTGGCAGCGCTTCGGCCGCCACGCAGTCGTCGAGCTTTGCGAGTCCTCCGCCGGCCGCGCAGTCGTCTGGCTCTGCGAGTCCTCCGCCGGCCACGCAGTCGTCGGGCTTCGGGAGTCCTCAGCCGGCCGCGCCGGGTGTCGATGAGGCGACGCAGATGCTCCGCCCGCCGCCGGTGCTCGGGCAGAGCGCGTCGCCGGAGCGCAACGGTGGCAACTCGCCGGCGGATCAGAACAGGACGGCGTTCCCCGCTCCGGACCATCGGTCGTCCGGCGGACAGCCCGCGGTCGCCTTCCCGTTGTCGGCGACTCCGAGCGACGCCGGCCTTGGAGACCGCCCCACCGGGGCGCAACCGGCCACCGGCTGGCCGTCCGGCCAGCGGATGATCCCCGGCGGTTACGGTGACCGCTCGACCGGCGCCCTCCCGGCCGTCGGACATGGCGGCAGGATGTCGGAGGAGCGGGCTGGCGTGGGTGAGGCGGACGACGTGACCCGGCAGTGGGAGCCCGGCGGGAGCGAGCCGGCCCCGGTCGAGCCCGGCCCGGGCCAGTTCAGCCTGCCGCTTCCCGGCGACACCACTGGCAACCCCGTGGGCGAGGCAGGTGGCGCCAACGAGCCGGTCCGGTTCGACAACGCGCCCTTCGGCGAGGTCCACGCCGTCGACCAGCCGACTCTGGGCGCATCTGACGACGTGGCGCTCGATGCCGATGCACCGCGCGGACTGAGCGGATCGGACGACCTGGACAGCGAGGAGAGCCCGCTGGTGCCGCCGACCGCGGACCCGGGGTTCGGCCCGGGTACCCAGTACGAGTCGCAGGAGTTCGGCGGGCCGGACGCTCCGGTCCACGGATCCGGTCCGGGCGCTCCGTCTTCCTATCCGGCCCCCGGTGGCCAGTTCGGTGCGCCGGGTGTTCACGGCACGGGACCGACGACCTCCGGGTTCGGTCAACCCGCGGTCCCCGGCCCGGGGTACGGCCCGGTGGCTCCCGCGACTGGAGGTCCGCGACCGGTCGCGAGCACCGCCGGGCACCGCATCAGCGGACCTGGCGGCAAGACGAACGCTGGTCCGAGGCCGGATGGGAACGGGTACGGCGCCGCGACCGCCGGTCCGGCGAACGCCGGGCCGGATGGGAACGGACAAGGGTTCGGCGGCTATGGGCCGCCGGCCGGATACGTGGCCGGCCCGGGTTACGGGCCGCCCGCAGGCCCGCACGGAAGACCCGGCGGTCCGGAGACGGACGGTGCGCAGCCCCCGACCGTGGAGCAGCTCACCGCGCAGTCGTTGCTGCGCCAACGGCGGCTCACGCCGCAGACCGGCTGGCGGCGCGCGGTCTACAACATCTCCGCGCACACGGTGAACCCGGGCCAGTCCGCCGAGGACCGGCGCCGGCAGGAGCTGATCGCGCGCGCGTCCGTACCGGTGCCGGGCTGCTACCGGATCGCGGTGATCTCGCTCAAGGGCGGCGTCGGCAAGACGACCACCACGGTGACCCTCGGGGCGACGCTCGCGTCGCTGCGCGGAGACCGGGTGATCGCGGTCGACGCCAACCCCGACCGCGGCACGCTGTCCGGCAAGATCCCGCTGGAGACCGTGGCCACCGTCCGGAACCTGCTCAACGACGTCGACTCGATCCAGCACTACTTCGACGTCCGGCGCTACACCTCGCAGTCGGCCGACCGGCTCGAGGTGCTCGCGTCCGAGTCGGACCCGGCCGTGTCGACGGCGTTCAGCGAGGCGGACTACCGGACCGTCGCCGCCGTCCTCGAGCGGTTCTACAACATCGTGCTCACCGACTGCGGCACCGGTCTGCTGCACTCCGCGATGACCGGCGTGCTCGACCTCGCCGACCAGATCGTGCTGGTCAGCTCCGGGTCGGTCGACGGTGCCCGCAGCGCCAGCGCGACGCTCGACTGGCTGGAGGCGCACGGGCGCAGCGAGCTGGTCCGCAACTCCGTCGCGGTGATCAACTCTGTGCGGCCGAAGTCCGGGGGTGTCGACCTCGACCGGCTCGAGGAGCACTTCGCCGCGCGCTGCCGGGCCGTCACCCGCATCCCGTACGACCCGCACCTGGAAGAGGGCGCCGAGGTCGACCTGGGTGAGCTGTCCGGGGCGTCCCGGGCCTCGCTCCTGGAACTGGCCGCGGCGGTGGCCGACGCGTTCCCGCGCCGACCGGTCCCCGCCGGGCCGATCTTCCCGACCAGCTAGACCCGCGGGGGTCAGACGTCGGAGGTGTCGTAGGTGAGGGTGGGGCGGACCTCGACCAGGCCGTACGCGGCCTCGGGGATCCGGGCGGCGATCTCCAGCGCCCGTTCCATGCTCACGCAGTCGACCAGGAAGATCCCGGCGAGGTGCTCCTTGACCTCCGCGAACGGCCCGTCCCCGGCGACGACGGGGCGGCGCCCGTGCGCCGGGTCGGCGAGCGCCTCGGTGACCACCAGCTCACCGGAGCCGGCCAGCTCCTCGACCAGCGACGCGTAGATCTGCAACCCGGTCGCCTTCTCGGCGTCGGAGAACCCTGCCCAGGCGGCCCTCGACGCAGGGTTGTGGTAGATCATGACCAGGTACTTCACGGCGAACCTCCCGGGTGGACGGCACTCACCCGGACTGTCGAGGCCGGCGGCCCGATCTCGACAGCGACGTACGGGCGCTAGGACAGGTCGTCGTCCTTGCGGGTACGCCAGTTGAGCTCGCGCAGGAACTCCGGGTCGTCGTCGGGCCCGACGAAGCGCGGCCGCGGCTGCGGGCCGGCGGCCTTGCGGGAAACCGTGTAACGCCACACGAAGACGGCGAGGATCAGGGCTAGGAGCAGGACCAGGACTGGCACCTGACCAGGGTAACCGCGCGTTGCATGATCCCGCCCCCCGATGGGTAAGACGACCTGCTCGGTGTACGCCGAATGGCAGGAAACGGCTACGCAGAAGTGACCTAACGGGCGGAGAGGTCCGGCCCGTCCGGTCCGTCCCCCTCGCCGCGGTCCCGTCGAAGCTCCTCCTCGCGCCGCCGCAGGTCCTCCTCCCACGACCCCAGCAGCTTCTCGTGCTCCTGCGCGGCCCGCCGGTCCAGCGAGGCCAGGAACTCCGGGTCGTCGTCGGGAGCGAGCTGGGTACCGCGTCCGAACAGACCGTTCGCAGGGGCGTCGTCGGTCCGGCCGGGCCGGGTGGGCCACGCCGTGCGGCCCGAGGAGCCGAGCGTGGGCCGCCGCGGGCTGGACGCCCGGGGCCGGCCCCAGACGACCCAGGCCACCGCGCCGACGATGAAACCGAGCAGGATGATCGCCACCCACAGGCCCTTCGACAGCGTCCGGATCCGATCCCGATCAGAGCTGAGCGCATCGAGCACGCAGTAGAGCCAGATCGCGAGAGCAGCCAGGAACAGGATCCCGCCGAAGCGAATGAACACTGCCCTCACCACCCCTCAGCGGCAGGATACGGCGGCCGGTGATGATACTGACGCGGTGGCGTACGACGACCTGCGGGACTTCCCGACCCGGCCGGAGGCGGACGGCGACCCGCGCCGGATCCCGGTCCCACCGGCCGACGCACCCGCCCCGCACGAACCGAAGCCAGCCCGACGCCGGTACGACCGACCCGGCTCGCGGGAATCGCTGTCGACCGGACGATCGGACGACGGAGGCGGCCCGCGGGGATCGCTGTCGACCGGACGATGGGACGACGGAGGCGGCCCGCGGGAACCGGAGCCGATCGGACGTCGGGACGACGGGGGGCGCCGCCGCGAGGCGGTTTCGGGCGGACGGCGGGACCGGGTCGGTAAGGGTGCTCAGCTGCGCGCGAAGGCGACGACGGCACCCGGCCGGGACGTTGCCGGCCGCGGCGCAGGCGTCGATCGGGGGGCGGACGACCGGTGACCGTCCCGTGGGTGGTGGGTGTCGCCGGCGCGTCCGGCACGCCGTACGCGAAGGCCGTCCTGACCGGCCTGCTCGACGCGGGGGAGGGCGTCGAGCTGGTCGTGTCGCGGGCCGCGCGGCTGACGATCCTGGACGAGACCGGACTGACCGTCCGGGACGCGCACTGGCGGCAGGACGTCGGCGCCTGGCTGGCGCGCGAGCCGGTCGGTGTCAACTACCACCCGGCCGGCGACCTGGCCGCGACGCCGGCCAGCGGATCGTTCCCGACCCGCGGCATGATCGTCGTCCCGGCCTCGACCGCGTCCGTGGCCGGCATCGCGCTGGGCCTGTCCAGGGACCTGCTCCAGCGGGCCGCCGACGTGACGCTCAAGGAACGCCGGACGCTGGTCGTGGTGCCGCGCGAGACGCCCTACACCCGGGCCACGCTCCAGCACCTGCTCGCCCTGCACGACGCGGGGGCGACCGTGCTTCCGGCCAGCCCGGCGTTCTACGCGGGCGCGAAAGACGTGCAGCAGCTCGTCGATTTCATCGCGGCCAGGGTGCTGGACGCGATCGGGGTCGAACACGACCTGATCCGCCGCTGGACCGGGCGCCTCGGTGCCGCCCGAGAGGAAGGCCCCGAGTGAGCCGGCCCAGCGACGGGCTCAGCTCCGTCCTATGCGTTCGCTCGCGGTCCGACGCTCTCGCTGGACAGCTGCTGCAGCAGCGCCCGAACCTCGGACTCGAGGAACCGTCGGTGACCACCTGGTGTCCGGATGCTGTGAATCCGGCCGGCGGCGGCCCAACGCGTCACTGTCTTCGGATCGACGCGGAACAGCGCAGCCACCTCACCCGGCGTGAGCAGTCGCTCCCGTGGGTCCATTCACTCCCCCTGGTACTTGACAGCCACGCGGTACAGGGTCAGGGCTCCGCGCGTGCTGACACACAGTGAACCACTTCCGAGCCCTGCTGTCCTCCGAACACTCTGATGTCGGAATGTGTATTCACTCTTGGAGGCGGAGCGTGAGCTATGTGCGACAGGTCGACACGGTCGACCGGCGGCTCATCGAGGCCCTCCGGGCCAATGCCCGGGCGACTTTCGCGGAACTCGCCCGCCTCGTCGGGCTGTCCGCGCCGGCGGTGCACGAGCGGATCGGCAAGCTCGAGTCCGGCGGCGTCATCACCGGCTACCACGCGTCCGTCGAACCGGCCGCGCTCGGCCTCGGGGTCAGCGCGCTGGTCGGGATCCTGCAGGGGGACACCGGCGACTCCGACACCATCTACGCCGCCTTGCAGGATCTGCCGGAGATCGAGGACTGCTGGTTCGTGGCCGGCGAGGAGACCTTCGTGATCAAGGTCCGGGTGCCGGACATGCCCTCGTTGGAGCAGGTCATCGGCGCGTTGAACCGGATCCGCGGGGTTGCCCGGACGCGGACCACGGTGGTGCTGTCCACCCGGTTCGAGGGCCGGGCCGGGCCCGTACCGGAGCAGGACGAGCTGTCGTCGTAGACAACGCCGCAACCTCCGGGAAATCGTCCGATCGCGGTGTATCAGCGGCCCGGGCCCGGTCCTCAGTACGAGTGACCGGCCCGCGTTGGTGGGGCTGAGGGGACTCCTCCAGGGGGGCGCCAGCCGGTCACGGGAGTGGCGACGGGGGTCTGGCGGCGGCCGTTCGGGGGCGGCCACCGTCGAACCACCCCGGAGCACGGACGAGGCCGGGCAGGTGTACGGGGGTCACCTGCCCGGTCTCGTCTTGCTCAGCAAGGTCACAGCAACGTGGCGGAGATCTCAGGCCCGAAATGACTCAGCCGGCGCCGTAACAGACGAAGCCGCCCGCGGTCGCGAGCGCCGCCGGGTCGCTACGGTCAGCAACCGCCTGGGCGTCCGCGAGGGCCCGGGCCACCGGCAGCCCGCGGCGCAGCCCGTCGTGCAGCGCCAGCATCAGCGGCCGGGTCGCCTCGTCCGGCACCGGGATCACCGTGGCCACCGCGGTCCGGGCCCCGAGCGCGAACAACGCCGAGGTCAGCCCCATCACCTCGTCCCCGGCCAGCACGTTGCCGGCCCCGGACTGGCAGGCCGGCAGCAGCATCAGCTGCGGGGCCCGCGACAGTCGCTCCAGGTCGTACGCGGTGAGTGGTCCGTCGGACATGGTCAGCGCGGAGAACAGCGGGTTGTCGCCGCGCAGCCGGCCGTGTGCGGCCACGTGGGCGACGTCGGCCCCGTCCAGCGCCCGCAGCACGCCGTCGACGGTCGCGTCCGCCCCCTCCAGCCGGGCCGCGGCCGGGTACGCCCGCGCCAGCGCCGAGATCTCCGCCGCCGCCCCCGGCAGCCCCGGCCCGCAGACCAGCACGACCCGCTGCCCGGACGGCCGGCGCCGGGAGGTCGCCTGCAGCCAGACCGCGGCCGAGGGTGCCACCGTGACCGGCCGGCCCGTACAGGCGGGGAGCAGGGCCCAGGGGACGGAGCGCAGCGAGCCGGTCGGCACGACCACCAGCGGCCGGTCGGCGATCACCTCTCGCAGCGGACCGAGCACGGCTGCCTCCAGCCGCTCCGCGTGCCTTCTGACCTGCTCCAGCGCAGCCTCGGCCGAGCCGTGCCCGAGGGCGAGCCGGCGCAGCGCGAACAGCAGCGCGCTGAGCTCCCGGCGGGGTGCGTCCCGGCCGCCGAGAGCGTGCAGCCGGGGCTCGCCGTCCCGGACGGTCACCGCGGACAGGACGTCGTCCTCCACGGTCGCGATGAGCTCGACCAGCACCGCGTCGCCGAGCTCGGCGCCGATCCGCTCCACCGTCGGCGGCTCCTGGGCCGGCGCGAACAGCGGGCCGGCCGCCTGCCGGGTCAGCCGCCGGACGCGGTCCTCCAGGGTGCTGCGGCGGGCCAGCAGCCGCTCCGGTGGCCGCCCGGCCAGCAGCGCGGCCTCGGCGTCGCCGGCGACCCGGCGCAGCTCGGCCAGCGCCGCGGCCAGCTCCTCGTCGTCCGGGGGCCGTACGGGTCGCAGCCGCAGGGCGCCGGCGCGCCAGCGCTCGGTCCAGTCCAGCACCTTGCGTGGCGAGCCGCTGCGGGTCGCCAGCTGGATGCCCAGGGTGGCGACGTCGTGGGCGTGGCTGGCCACGTGCACCCGCAGCTCGGTGGCGCCGAGGGTGGCCCGCTGCTCCTCCATCACCCGGAACCCGGCCCGCAGCGCCTGCTCGGCCGCGGCCTCCCGGCCGGTGGCGAGGCGGACCATCGCCTCGGCGTACCAGGCCCGGATGCGCAGCTCGGTGCTGCCGCGGGTGCGGGCGGCGGCGGTCCGGGTCAGCTCCCGGCGCACCGTGCCGACGTCGCCGAGCTCCAGCGCGACCCGGGCCGCGATCAGCCGCGCGTCCAGCTCCTGGGCCCGCCAGCCCCGGGCGCCCAGCCGGCCGGCCTCCCGCAGCGCCCGCCGGCGCAGCTGCGGGGTGAGCTGCCCGGCCCGTTCGTCCGCCCGCAGCGCCGTGTAGCGGGCCACCGCGGCCCAGCCCGGCCGCCGCTGCCGTCCGAACAGCGTCGCGGCCGCGGAGGCGGCGCCCTGGGCCGCGGCCACGTCGTCGCCGGCCAGCTGCGCCTGGGACAGCAGCAGCTGGGCCTCGGCCAGCAGCGAGCGCCAGCCCGCCGCGGTGAACTGCTCGATCGCCCGCTCCGCGGTCTGCCGGGCCTCGTCGAACGCGCCCACGGACAGCAGCAGCTCGCCGCGGGTCAGCAGCAGCTCCCGCGGCAGCACCCCGTTGGCCCGGTACGTCGCCTCGGCCGAGTCGAGGAACCCCAGCGCCGCCGGCACGTCCCCGCGCCGGAACGTCACGAAGCCGAGGTTGGTCTCGGCGTCCGCGGCCAGCGCGTGCTGACCCTCGGCCCGGAGCAGCTCGACCGTGCGCAGCAGGTCGGCCTCGGCCGCGGCCAGCTCGTTGCGGTCGATGTGGACCAGGCTGCGGTTGTTGTAGAGCCGGGCCTCCATCAGCCGGTCCGGGCCCCGGCGCAGCGCCGGCAGGGCCCGGCGGTACGCCTCCAGCGCCTCCTCGGTACGGCCGCAGCGCCAGAGCACGACACCGCGCTGCATCAGCACTCGGCCGGCCAGCGGGCCGCGCAGCACGTCCCCGGCCCGGTCGAGCTGGCGCAGCGCGTCGGCGGTCCGGCCCCGCTCGGACAGCGCGTACGCGAGGGTCACCCTCGCCTCGGCCGCCGCCTCCGGTTCGCCCGCCCGCCCGGCCTCCCGGACCGCCTCCCGCAGCACCTGGGTCGCCTCGTCGAGGCGGCCCAGCTCCAGCGCGGCCCGGCCGTGCGCCCAGAGCGCGAGGGCGGCGGCCCGGCCGTCCCGATCGGTGCGGGCGGCGGTCACCGCGTCCTGAGCCGTCCGGCGGGCGAGCGCCGGATCGGTACCCACCAACCGGGCGGCGGTGTCGGCCAGATCCGCGCCGCGGCCGGGGCGCCTGCTCATCGGACCGACGGTCGGTCAGTGTTGGCCGGTCGGGGATGTATCACTGCCCCGGGGTGCGTGCTCTTGCTGCCGAGACCCGTAGTGAGGGGGAAGCCGTGCCCGACCCGACCCGCGTTCGCGTCCGCGCCACCGACCCGGTGTCCGAGGCGGGCGTCGCCAGTCAGCTGCGCGTCCAGCACGACCTGGAGGTCCTCTCGTCCGACTCGCCGGCCCGGCCGGACGTCGTGGTCCTCGTCGCCGACCGCGTGGACGAGCCTACGGCCACGACGATCCGGGTGACCCGCGATGCGGGCGGTCCGCGCGTCGTGTTGATCGTGGGCACCGTCGACGGGGTCGAGGTGCTGTCCGCGGTGGAGGCCGGCGTGGCCGCGATCGTGCGCCGGAGCGAGGCCACCCCCGACCGGCTCTGCACCGCGATCCGGGCGGCCGCCACCGGCGACGGGCACCTGCCGCCCGACCTGCTCGGCCGGCTGCTGCAGCAGGTCGGCGACGCCCAGCGGAAGCTCACCACCCCGACCGGGCTCACCTTCGGCGGTCTCACCCAGCGGGAACTGACCGTGTTGCGGTTGATCGCGGACGGTTACAGCACGTCCGAAATCGCCACTCGAATGGCCTATTCGGAGCGTACGATCAAAAACTCCATTCATGACCTGGTGTCCCGGTTCCACCTGCGCAACCGCACCCATGCGGTCGCGTTCGCCGTCCGGCAGGGCCTGATCTAGGCCCGCTCTCGTCCCACGGCAATATCGAGAAGGAGTTCGCATGAGCGCCCCCACGCCCCCCGCAGGCAACCCGACCACCGGTGGTGGTAAGCCGATGCCGGCCGACCCGAAGCCGACCGGTGGCAAGCCGATGCCCGCCGGTCCTCAGCCCGACGGCGGCAAGCCCATGCCGGCGGACGAGCCCAAGAGCTAGCTAGTCGTGTGGAGGCGGGCCGGGTCGCGACACCCGGCCCGCCGGGCTGTCCGGGACTTCTAGGTCCGGACCCAGCTGGTGACGAGGTCGCGGCCGGTGTCGGTGTGCAGCCGCAGTCGCAGCAGCCCGGCCGGGACGCTGTCGACGGTGAACAGGCTGTCCTCGACCGGCACGTGCCGCCGCCCGGCCGCGGTCTCCACCTCGGCGCCGGTGACCGCGGTGCCGCTGACCTGGGCGACCAGGTCCCGCGCCGTACCGCGTTCGGTGACCTGGAGCTCGACCGTCACCGGTCCGGTCTCGAACGAGATCAGCCGGACGTCGCCCTCGCCGCGCACGACGAGCAGGCCGCCGCGGTCCTCGGCCGAGTCGCGGACCAGCTCGGCCAGCTCCTCGTCCAACCGGCGCAGCCCGAACAGGGCCCGGGCCTCGACCACGACCTGGTCCGGCACCGGGTCGGCGCGGTCCAGCATCTCGCCCAGGCGGGCCAGCAGGGCGTCGTCGGACTCGAGCGGAGCGCTCACCGGGCACCGTCCTCGTCCACCAGCACGGTTCCCTCGATGAGGGCACGGAGTTGGGTCAGGCAACGGCGCCGGGTCGGGCCGATGCTGCCGATGGGCATGCCGAGCGCCGCCGAGATCTCGTCGTACGCCTTCGGGTCGGCGACCGCGACCCGCAGCAGCTGCTGGCACTTGTCGCCGAGCCGGCCGAAGGCGGCCCACAGGGCCTGGTCCCGCTCGTCCATGAGCACGCCGGTGTCGACCGGCGGCGCGTTGTCCGGCCGGTCGAGCACGGTGTCCTCGACGACCGGCCGCTCGCGCCCGGACCGGCGCAGCACCCGCATCGCCTCCCGGCGCGCGGTCGTCACCAGCCAGCCGATCAACCGGGCCGGGTCCTCGATCCGGTCCAGGTGCTCGACCAGCCGCAGCCAGGTCGTCTGGACCACGTCGTTGGCGTCCGCGGCGTCGAGCCGGAACGAGCGCGCGACCGCCCAGAGCAGCCGGGTGTGCTCGCTGACCAGCTCGTCCCAGGCACGCTGGTCTCCCTGCGCCGCGCGGGCGAGCAGGGAGGCGGTGGCGCTGAACGTGTCGGTCATCGCTTCCTCGACGGCAAAGGTTGGGGCCCAGTGTGCCCCACTCAACGTCGCCGACGAACACCGCACAGCATTGACGCTAGGTCCGGACGTCCTCCGGGCGACAGGGCCGACCGGGCTGTAGGCGTGCCCGAAAGGGCAGGACACGGGTCCTGCGGTCGCGCGATCGGGCAACCGTCCCGGTCGGTCGTCGTGTTCGGGCGCCGATGTAGTCCGTATTGTCGTGATAGGGCAGGATGGGCGGATGGCCGATTCGCCAGCGACCCCGCACCGGGAACGCTGGTTGCACGTCGTCCGCGACGACGAGGTCCCCGCGCCGGAGGACGACCCCGCTGCCCCCGAGCCGGACCCCGCCCCGCCGTCCCGCCGCGCTGAACCGTCCGTCCGCGACCGCCCGACCCTCCCGCCGACTCCGCCCTCCGGAGCTCCCGCCTCCGACCGGCTGAACGCCCTGCCGGCTTCGCGTTCCGGGCCTCCGGTCTCCGACGGGCGAGGTGCTGGGACCGCCTTGCCGGCAGCGTCCTCCGGAAGTCCTGCCTCTGATCGGCGGGGTGCTCCGGCGCCGCGGGACTCGCCGCCCCCGGGGCTGCCAGCCCCGCGCGGTCCCGGCGGTCCTGCGCTCGGCGACCGGCCGGCTCCTGCGGTCGCGCCCGCGGCGCGAGGACCGGCCGCGCCGCCGGCTCCGGGTCCGAACGGGTCGGACGCTCCGGTGTTCCGGCCCGAAGGCGGAGTGGCTGCGCCCGAGCGCGGTTTCTGGTCGGGCCCGCGCGATGCGCCGGTGACCGCTCGCGACCCCGCCGCCCCGCTCCCGCCGCGTCCCCGTTCTCCGCAGGTCTCCCCGCCTCGCGCTCCCGACCCGCGAGTCCCAGGCTCACACCCGCAGGCTGCCGGTTCTCCGGCGCACGGTTCGCGGCCGTCGGGGGCGATCACGCCGGAACGACAGGTCCTCGAGCCGCTCGTTCCTGGACCGCCGGTACGCGGAGCAACAGGCGGCGCGTCGTCGGCACCGCTGCTGCCGGCGGTGTATCGGCGACGGTCAC
>DASYKU010000091.1 GCA_035995165.1 Mycobacteriales bacterium | reverse complement strand
CTCGTACAACTGCCTCAAGCGGGAGGGCATCCACACCGTCGGCGAGCTGATCTCGCGCAGCGAGGCGGACCTGCTCGACATCCGCAACTTCGGGGCCAAGTCCATCGACGAGGTCAAGATGAAGCTCGCGCAGATGGGCCTCGCGCTCAAGGACAGCCCGCCCGGGTTCGACCCGTCGAACGTCGTGGACACCTACGGCACCGACGACTACGACAACGCCGGCGACTCGGACTACGCCGAGACCGAGCAGCTCTAGTTTTCCCTTCCCACCAGGAGATTCTTCGTCATGCCTCAGCCCACCAAGGGGCCCCGTCTCGGCGGTAGCCCGGCGCACCAGCGACTGATGCTGGCGAACCTGGCCACGTCCCTGTTCCAGCACGGCTCGATCACCACCACGGAGGCCAAAGCCAAGCGGCTGCGACCGCTGGCCGAGCGCCTGATCACCTTCGCCAAGCAGGGTGACCTGCCCGCGCGGCGCCGGGTGATGACCGTGGTGCGGGACAAGGACGTGGTGCACACGCTGTTCGCGGAGATCGGCCCGCGGTTCGCGCAGCGGCCGGGTGGCTACACCCGCATCATCAAGGCCGGCCCGCGCAAGGGCGACAACGCGCCGATGGCGGTCATCTCGCTCGTCGAGGGGATGACCGTGGCGCAGGAGGCGGTCGGCGAGGCGGAGCGGGCCCGGGGTACCCGGTTCCAGTCCCGCCGGGCGCGGGCCCGGGCCGCGGGTGCGGCGGCGGGCGGCGGCGCGGCCGGGGCCGACCTGGCCGAGGCGGCCGAGATCGAGGCCGAGGAGGCGGAGGACGCTTCTGCTTCTGCCGAGGCTGACGAGCTGGACGCGGCGGACGCGGACGCCGCTGCGGAGTCCACTGAGGACTCCACCGAGGACTCCATCGAGGAGCCCGCCGAGGACTCCACTGAGGAGTCCGCCGAGGACGGGGACTCCGCGAAGTCCTGACCATGCCGTACGACGACGAGCCCGCCGCTCCCTCCGGGGACGGCGGGCTCGTCCGTGTCCGGCTCTCGATCGCGTACGACGGGGGCGGGTTCTCCGGCTGGGCCACGCAGCCCGGGCGGCGGACCGTGCAGGGCGAGCTGGAGCAGGCGCTGGCCCGGGTGCTGC
Organism: Mycobacteriales bacterium; assembly: GCA_035995165.1. Taxonomy (NCBI): domain Bacteria; kingdom Bacillati; phylum Actinomycetota; class Actinomycetes; order Mycobacteriales; species Mycobacteriales bacterium. Next base: position 24,120 of record DASYKU010000091.1, on the reverse strand, counting down.
GGGTGCCGGTCGCGCTCACCGTCGCCGGCCGTACGGACGCGGGCGTGCACGCCGTGGGTCAGGTCGCGCACGCCGACCTGCCGCCCGACGCGCTGGCGCTGGGGCTGGTGCGGCGACTGGCCGGGATGCTGCCGGCCGACGTCCGGGTCCGTTCCCTCGAGCCGGCGCCGGCCGGGTTCGACGCCCGGTTCGCCGCGATCTGGCGGCGGTACGCGTACCGGGTGGTGGACGACCCGGCGGCGGCCGACCCGCTGCGCCGGTACGACACGCTGAGCTGGCCCCGGCCGCTGGACCGGGACGCGATGCAGGCGGCGTCCGACCGGCTGCTCGGCGAGCACGACTTCGCCGCGTTCTGCCGGCGGCGGGACGGCGCGACCACGATCCGGGCGCTGCAGCAGCTGGACTGGGTCCGCGGCGCGGACGGCGTGCTGACCGCGACCGTCCGGGCCGACGCGTTCTGCCACTCGATGGTGCGCAGCCTGGTCGGCGCGCTGCTCGCGGTCGGCGAGGGGCGCCGGCCGCCGGACTGGCCGGCCGCGCAGCTGGCCCGCGCCGACCGCAGCAGCGAGATCACCGTGGCCCCCGCCCACGGCCTGACCCTCGTCGAGATCGGCTACCCCTCGGATGCCGGCCTCGCGGCCCGGGTCGAGACCACCCGCCGCATCCGCACCCTGTCCTAGGCGCACATGCGACCGGGCCGGCTCCCGGAAGGAGAGCCGGCCCTGGGCGGGGTGCGGTTCAGGAGACCGCGCGGCGGCGGGTGACGGCGATGCCGGCGACGGTCGTGACGATCAGCCAGCCGGCCAGCACCGCGATCGGACGGGCCGCGGCGTCGCCCTCGATCAGGTCGAACATCGCGCTCAGCGGGTCGATGTCCTTGCCCCAGGTCGGCTTGGCCCCGTTCAGCACGCTCATCCCGACCAGCAGGACCAGGTACGTCCCGGTCAGCGCGGCCGGCGCGTTGCCGACGGTGGCGCCGATGCCGGCCCCGACCACGGTGATCGCGGCTCCCGCCCCGATCGTCGCGAGGACGGCGACGAGCAGGTGGTCCCAGGAGAAGTCCGGCCCGGCGCCGACGGCGGCGACCGCGAACGTGGTGCCGACGACGACTGCGGCGATCGCACCGCCGAGCAGCGCGGCGGCGGCGTACTTGGCGGTCATCAGCCGGCCCCGCCGCGGGACCGCGATGAACGAGGTCTGCACGGTGCCGTGGGTCCACTCGCCCGCGGTGGACAGCACGCCGACCGCGATCAGCAGCATCCCGACGAGGGTGCCGAGCAGGGCCAGCATGGTGGCGGCGCCGGGCGGCTGCTCGCCGAGGGCGAGCATCAGCCCGATCGCGCCGGCCGGCAGCACGGCGGCTGCGGCGGTGAGCGCGATGCCGGAGCGGGTGGACAGCGACTTGCGGATCTCCAGCGCGGTCAGCCGGGCCAGCGGCGGGCGCCGCTCGGTCAGCGGGCGGGCGGCGACGGTAGTGGTCGGGCGGTCCAGGACGGCGGTCATGGTGGGCTCCTAGCGAGGTAAGAAGGGTGATCAGGCGGTCAGCTGGAAGAAGAGGTCCTCGAGCCCGCGGTCCGCGGGCCGCAGGTCGGTCAGCACGTGCCCGGACGCGGTGGCGATCCGGCTGACCTGCTCGGCGCTCGCCCCGGACACGGTCAGCACGCCGTCGGTCTCGGACACGGCCTGCCCGGCCGTACGCAGCGCCGCGGCGAGGCCGAGGGAGTCCAGCGCCCGGACCCGGACGCCGTCCCCGGCCAGCAGGGTCCCGATCGGCCCGTCCGCGACGACCCGGCCGGAGCCGATCACGACCAGCCGGTCCACGGTGTGCTCGACCTCGCCGAGCAGGTGGCTGGACAGCAGGACGGTGCCGCCGCGGGCGGCGTGCCCGCGCAGCAGGCCACGCATCCAGCGGATGCCCTCCGGGTCCAGCCCGTTGGCGGGCTCGTCCAGCACGAGCAGCGCCGGGTCGGCCAGCAGGGCCGCGGCGATGCCGAGCCGCTGCCGCATGCCGAGGGAGTAGCCGCGGATCCGGCGCCGTCCGGCCCCGGCCAGCCCGACCTCGTCGAGCAGCTCGTCCACCCGGCGCAGCGGCACGCCCAGCGTCGAGGCCAGGATGGCCAGGTGCGTACGCCCGGTGCGGCCGGGGTGCACGGCGCCGGCGTCGAGCAGGATCCCGCCGACCGCGGCCGGGTTGGGCAGGTCGGCCCAGCGCCGGCCGTCGATGAGCGCCGACCCCGAGGTCGGCGGCACCAGCCCGGTCAGCATCCGCAGCGTGGTGGTCTTGCCGGCGCCGTTGGGGCCGAGGAACCCGGTCACGGTGCCGGGCTCGAGGGCGAAGGACACGTCGTCGACGACGGTTCGGTCGCCGTAGCGCTTGGTCAGTCCGGTCACGGTGATCATCTCTGCGTTTCTCCTCGCTCGGTGGTGCCATCACAGTGCCGCCGGACCGGGGGTCGCCGAAGTGGCCGGAAGTCGCCGATCCGTCATCGAAAGTGGATCGGGTCCGCACCTTCCGGAGACGGAGCCCGACGCGGGCCCGGACCTACGCTCTGCCCATGCGCAGGCGTTCGTGGATGCTGGACGGGGCGATAGCCCTCGGGCTCGGCATCATCGTCATCGCGGTGGTGACCCTCCAGGTCCCACCGCACGGGGACGCCCGCGCGGCCTCGATCATCGCGACCGGCCTGCTGGCCGCGGCCGCGATCCTGATCCGGCGCCGCTGGCCGCTCTGGCTGCTGGCCGCCGCCGCCCTGGACGGGGTGGTCAGCGGCGAGGTCTCCGGCGCGCTGCCGTTCGCCGCGTACGCGGTGGTCCGCTACGCGCCGGCGGGCCGGATCCGCTGGATCAGCCTCGGCCTGGCCGGGCTCATCGCGCTGGCGCCCTGGCAGTTCTCGTCCGGTACGGAGACGCTGAACAACTTCATCATCGTCGCCCTGCTGCTGGTCCTGCCGGCCGTCTTCGGCCTCTGGGTACGCGCCCGCGCGGAACTCATCACCGCGTTGCGAGACAGGGTGGAGCGGGCAGAACAGGAGCAGCAGTTGCGGGCGCGCGAGGCCGTGCTGGCCGAGCGGGCGCGGATCACCCGCGAGATGCACGACGTGGTCGGGCACCGGGTGAGCCTCATGGTCCTGCAGGCCGGCGCGGTCGACATGGCCGCCGAGGACCCGGAGCGGGTCCGCACCCTGGCCGGCCAGCTCCAGGATGCCGGCCGCCGCTCGCTGGAGGAGCTGCGCCAGCTGCTCGGCCTGCTGCAGGAGGACCCGGACGACGCCCCGCTGGCCCCGCAGCCCGGCCTGGACGACCTGGACGAGCTGGTCCAGGACTCCCGCAACGCCGGCGTCGACGTCACGCTGACCCGCTGCGGGATGCCCCGGGAGCTCGACCCGACCGTGGGCCGGACCGTGTACCGGGTGGTGCAGGAGGCGCTGACCAACGCCAGCAAGCACGCGCCCGGCGGACCGGTCACCGTGACCCTGGACCAGCGCGAGGCCGAGCTGGCCGTCACGATCCTCAACCGGCGGGCGACCCGGTCGAAGCCGCCGCTGCCCAGCGGGGGACTGGGCCTGATCGGCCTGCGCGAGCGGGTCCGTACGGTGGGCGGGACGTTGCGGGCGGAACCGCGCCTGGACGGCGGTTTCGGCGTGGAGGCGGTGTTGCCGGCATGAGTATTCGGGTCCTGCTGGCCGACGACGAGGAGCTGGTCCGGTTCGGGCTGCGTACGGTCCTCGAGTCGGCCGGCCTGGAGGTGGTCGGCGAGGCCGCCGACGGGGCCGAGGCGGTCGCCCTGGCCGGCGAGCTGCGCCCGGACGTGGTGCTCATCGACGTCCGGATGCCCCGGGTCGACGGGCTGGCCGCCGCGAAGACGATCCTGTCCCGCCCGGACCCGCCCAAGGTCGCCGTCCTGACCACCTTCCACACCGACCAGTACGTGGTGGCCGCGCTGGCCGCCGGGGCCTCCGGCTTCCTGCTCAAGGACACGCCGCCGCGGCAGATCGTGGCCGCCGTCCGCGCGGTCGCCGAGGGCTCGGAGATGCTGTCCCCGGCGGTCACCCGCCGGCTGCTGGCCGAGTACGTCAAGGGCCGCGACGACACCCGCAAGCTCGCCGCGCAACGCCGGCTGGCTCCGCTCTCGGACCGGGAGCGCGAGGTGCTGATCCTGGTCGGCCACGGCCTGTCCAACGCGGAGGCGGGGAAGACGGCGTACATGACCGAGGCGACGATCAAGACGTACGTGTCGCGGATGCTGACCAAGCTGGGCCTGGCCAACCGCACCCAGGCCGCGATCCTCGCCTACGAGGCGGGCCTGCTGGAGGACTGATCCGCGGGCGTGGTTAGGCTCCGCCGGAGAGGGAAGGGCAGACGGCGTGGGTGTGCGGACGTTCGTCGAGGGGTGGCCGGTCTACCGGCAGCTCACCGGAGCCGATCCGCTCGGCCGCGGGGCCGCCGCGCAGAGCCCGCGCTCGAAGGGACTGACCCCGCGGACCCGGACGGCCGACAAGGTCGCCCGCAGCGTCTGCCCGTACTGCGCCGTCGGCTGCGGCCAGCAGGTGTTCGTCACCGACGGCAAGGTCACCCAGATCGAGGGCGACCCGGACTCGCCGATCAGCCGCGGCCGGCTCTGTCCCAAGGGCAGCGCCTCGGCCCAGCTGGTGACCGGGCCGCACCGGGAGCAGAAGGTCCGCTACCGCGCGCCGCACGCGACCGACTGGGTCGACCTCGATCTCGGCACGGCCATGGAGATGGTCGCCGACCGGGTGCTGGACGCGCGCCGGGAGGGCTGGCAGGACCGCGACCACAACGGCAACGTCGTGCGGCGGACGCTCGGCTTCGCCAGCCTCGGCGGCGCCACCCTGGACAACGAAGAGAACTACCTGATCAAGAAGCTGTTCACCGCGCTCGGCGCGGTCCAGATCGAGAACCAGGCCCGTATTTGACACTCCTCCACCGTTCCCGGTCTGGGGACCTCCTTCGGGCGCGGCGGCGCCACCAACACGCAAGAGGACCTGGCCGAGTCGGACTGCATCGTCATCATGGGCTCGAACATGGCCGAGGCGCACCCGGTCGGCTTCCAGTGGGTGATGGAGGCCAAGGCCCGGGGCGCGCGGATCATCCACATCGACCCGCGCTTCACCCGGACCAGCGCGCTCGCCGACACCTACGTGCAGCTCCGCGCGGGCAGTGACATCGCGTTCCTGGGCGCGATCGTCAACCACATCCTGAGCAACGACCTGGACTTCCGCGAGTACGTGCTGCCGTACACGAACGCGGCCACGATCGTGAGCGAGGACTTCCGGGACGCCGAGGACCTGGACGGGCTGTTCTCCGGCTACAAGCCCGACTCGGCCTCGTACGACCCGGCATCCTGGCACTACGAGGGGATGGAGCCGCAGTCGCGCGGCTCCGGCGCGGAGGAGAAGGAACAGGCCGGCGGCATGCAGCACGAGTCCGGCGGCCCGGCGATGGAGCACGGCGACCCGCCCCGGGACGAGACGCTGCAGCACCCGCGCTGCGTCTGGCAGATCCTCAAGCGGCATTTCGCCCGCTACACGCCCGACGTCGTCGAGCAGGTCTGCGGCGTGCCGAAGGAGCAGTTCCTGGACGTCGCGAACGCCTGGGTCAGCGCGTCCGGTCGCGAGCGCACCGCCGCGGTCGTGTACGCGGTCGGCTGGACCCAGCACAGCGTCGGCGTCCAGTACATCCGGACGGCCGCGATCATCCAGCTGCTGCTGGGAAACTTGGGCCGGCCCGGCGGCGGCATCATGGCCATGCGCGGGCACGCCAGCATCCAGGGCAGCACGGACGTGCCGACGCTGTTCAACCTGCTGCCCGGGTACCTGGCGATGCCGAGCGCGGCGAGCAACCACTCGCTGGACGAGTGGATCGGCTCGCTGCGGGGCCAGAACCAGAAGGGCTTCTGGCGCAACGCGGACGCGTACGCGATCTCGCTGCTCAAGGAGTACTTCGGGGACGCGGCGACCGAGGAGAACAACTACTGCTACGACCACCTGCCCCGGCTCTCCGGCGACCACGGCACGTACCGGACCACGATGGACATGATCGACGGGCTGGTCCGGGGCTACTTCCTGCTCGGCCAGAACCCGGCGATCGGCTCGGTGCACGGCCGGATGCAGCGGCTGGCGATGGCGAACCTGGACTGGCTGGTGGTCCGGGACCTGGCGATGATCGAGAGCGCCACGTTCTGGAAGGACGGGCCGGAGATCGAGACCGGCGAGATCGCCCCGGAGACCTGCAAGACCGAGGTGTTCTTCTTCCCGGCCGCGTCGCACGTGGAGAAGGAGGGCACGTTCACCCAGACCCAGCGGCTGCTGCAGTGGCGGGAGAAGGCGGTCGAGCCGTCCGGTGACCAGCGCTCGGAGCTCTGGTTCTTCTACCACCTGGGCCGGATCCTGCGGGACCGGCTGGCCGCCTCCACCGACCCGCGGGACCTGCCGGTCAAGGACCTCAACTGGGACTACGAGACCAGCGGCGGTCCGGGGCTGGCCGCGGAACCGTCGGCCGAATCGGTGCTGCGGGCCATCAACGGCTACGGCCCGGACGGGCTGCTCAACGCCTACACCGAGCTCAAGGCGGACGGCTCCACCTCCTGCGGCTGCTGGATCTACACCGGGGTGTACGCGGGCGGCGTGAACAAGGCGGCCCGGCGCAAGCCCCGCTCCGAGCAGCACGAGGCGTACCTGGAGTGGGGCTGGGCCTGGCCGGCCGACCGCCGGATCCTCTACAACCGGGCGTCGGCCGACCCGTCCGGAAAGCCCTGGTCCGAGCGCAAGAAGTACGTCTGGTGGGACGAGGAGCAGGGCAAGTGGGTCGGCCGGGACACCCCGGACTTCGAGGTGACCAAGGCGCCGTCGTACCGGCCGCCGGAGGGTGCGTCCGGTCCGGCCGCGCTGCGCGGGGACGACCCGTTCATCATGCAGTCCGACGGCAAGGGCTGGCTGTTCGTGCCGAACGGGCTGCAGGACGGGCCGATGCCGACCCACTACGAGCCGCACGAGTCGCCGTTCCGCAACGCGCTCTACGCGCAGCAGGCCAACCCGACCCGCAAGGTCTACGGCCGGGAGGACAACCCGTCCAACCCCTCGCCGCCGGAGGAGCACTCCGAGGTCTTCCCGTACGTGCTGTCGACGTCGCGGCTGACCGAGCACCACACCGCGGGCGGGATGAGCCGCACGCTGCCGTTCCTGTCCGAGCTGCAGCCGGAGATGTTCGTCGAGGTCTCGCCCCAGCTGGCGGCCGAGCGCGGGCTGGAGCACCTGGGCTGGGCCACGCTGGTCACCAGCCGCAGCGCGATCGAGGCCAGGGTGCTGGTCACCGAGCGGCTGCGGCCGCTGCGGGTGCAGGATCGGGTCGTGCACCAGGTCTGGGTTCCCTATCACTGGGGGTACACCGGGCTGGTGACCGGCGACGCGGCCAACGACCTGTTCGGGGTGGTGCTGGACCCGAACGTGCTGATCCAGGAGTCCAAGGTGACCACGGTGGACGTCCGGGCCGGCCGCCGGCCGCACGGGGCCGAGCTGCTGGCGCTGGTCGCGGACTACCGGCAGCGGGCCGGGATCACGGTCGAGACCGGGACCGCGGTCGCCACCACCGGTCCCGGTGCGGGCAAGCCGCACCTGGAGGGCGCGCACGACCCCGAGGAGTTCTATGGCTGAGCACGCGCTCTCCGGGCCGCAGCACGACCCGGCCGGCGACTCCGGCTATCCCGCGGATCACCCGGCCCGCAAGGGATTCTTCACCGACACCTCGATCTGCATCGGCTGCAAGGCCTGCGAGGTCGCCTGCAAGCAGTGGAACGACGTGCCCGACGACGGGTTCAACCTGCTCGGGCTGTCCTACGACAACACCGGCGCGCTCGGCGCGTCGACCTGGCGGCACGTGGCGTTCATCGAGCAGCCCGCGGCACCGGCACCGGCACCGGCACCGTCCACAGTGGACCTCGGGATGCCGTCGTTCTCGAAGCCGGGCGACGGGTCCGGGGTGGAGGACCGCGAGGAGTTCCGCTGGCTGATGTCCTCGGACGTCTGCAAGCACTGCACGCACGCGGGCTGCCTGGACGTCTGCCCGACCGGCGCACTGTTCCGGACCGAGTTCGGCACGGTCGTGGTCCAGCAGGACATCTGCAACGGCTGCGGCTACTGCGTCTCCGGCTGTCCGTACGGGGTGATCCAGCGGCGGGAGGGCGACGGCCGGGCCTGGAAGTGCACGATGTGCTACGACCGGCAGAAGGACGGCCTGATGCCGGCCTGCGCAACCGCCTGCCCGACCCAGTCGATCCAGTACGGCGACCTGGACGAGCTGCGGGTGCGGGCCGCGGCCCGGGTCGAGGAGCTGCACGCGCAGGGCGTCGGCGAGGCCCGGCTCTACGGCGAGGATCCGGACGACGGCGTCGGCGGCAACGGCGCGTTCTTCCTGCTGCTCGACGAGCCCGAGGTGTACGGCTTCCCACCGGATCCGGTCGTGCCGGCCCGCGACATCCGCAGCATGTGGACGTACGCGGGGCTGGCGGCGGCCGCGCTGACCGCGGTGGCCGGCGCGGTCTTCGGCGGGCGCGGATGACCCGCGGCGACGGCGACCGGCCGCTCGCCCGCGACCAGGGGGACTACCGGCCCTCCTCGGCCGGCCCCGGCGACCGGGTGGAGCGGTCGGGGGCGCCCGGCGGCCGGCGCGGGCCCAACGTCCGCGACGACGGCTCGCGGGAGCAGCCGATGGTGCCGCGGGCGGAGTTCCGCTCGTACTACGGGCGGCAGATCCTCAAGACCCCGGCCTGGGAAGACAAGATCGCGTACTACTTCTTCGCCGGCGGGCTGTCCGGCGGCTGCGCGCTGCTGGCCGCCGGCGCCGACCTCACCGGCCGGCCGGCGCTGCGCCGCGGCACCCGGCTGACCGGGCTGGCCGCGCTCGCGGCCGGGTCGTACTACCTGATCGCCGACCTGGGCCGGCCCGAGCGCTTCCACCACATGCTGCGGGTGGCCAAGCCGACTTCGCCGATGAGCATGGGCACCTGGCTGCTGGTCGCGTACGGGCCGGGGATCGGGCTCGCGGCGGCGTCGGAGCTGGTGCCGCCGCGGTGGCGGAAGACCGTGCCGGGGCGGCTGATCGGCGCGCTCGGCCGGCCGGCCGGGCTGGCCGCGGCCGCGATCGCGCCGGGCGTCGCCTCGTACGGGGCGGTCCTGCTGGCGCAGACCGCGGTGCCGGCCTGGAACTCCGCCCACGCCGAGCTGCCGTTCGTGTTCACCTCCAGCGCGGCCGCCTCGGCCGGCGGCCTCGGCATGGTGGTGGCGCCGCTGGACCAGGCCGCCCCGGCCCGGCGGCTGGCCGTGGCCGGCGCCGCGGCCGAGCTGACCGTGTCCCGTCTGATGGAGCAGCGGCTCGGGATGATCGGGGAGACGTACCAGACCGGGAAGGCGGCGGTCCACCTGAAGCGGGCGACCGCGCTGACCGCGGCCGGCGGGGCCGGAGCCGCCCTGCTCGGCCGCCGCTCCCGCCTCGCGGCCGTGCTGTCCGGAGTCGCGCTGATGGCCGGGAGCCTCTTCCAGCGGCTGGCCATCCTGCACGCCGGCATCCAGTCCACCGAGGACCCCAAGTACGTCGTCGAACCCCAGCGCCGCCGAATGGCCGAGCGCGAGCCGACCCGGTTGGGTGAACAACCCTAGCCCTCGGTCCCTGCCGTCCGTTATGGTCGATTCACGCGTTCGGCAACTTCGACGGCTGCGCCTGGGTGCTGGCCAGTGCCCTGACCACCGGCACCGGGACGGCCAACGCGCCGTCCTGCGGGCCGGCCGGGCGACTGCCGCTCGGCGACTCCGCGCACACCCCGGCCGCGGGCATCGACACGAACGGCGACGGGGTGCCGGACCGGCTGACCGCGCCGTACCAGGTCGTCTGCCAGAGCGCCGGGCTGTACGGGAACTATCGCGGCGGCGCGCACCACGACTTCAGGTTCGACCTCGGCCCGGGGACGCCGGTGGGCTGGCGCTACACGACCGGTGACGGCCGGTCCGCCGCCATCCGGTACGACGCCGGCGACACCTGGGCCTTCATCCCCCGCGAGTGCATAGCCCCACGCTGATAGGTCTGACCTTGTCGATTCGACTGCGCCCGTAGTCGCAGACCTCATACGGTCATCCACGGTCCGTTGGGGGGACCGGCGGCCCGGACCCGGACCGCGTCGGATCGACACGGGAGCACTGTTTTCATGAGGCGAGTTCTCGCCGGGCTGCGCGCTGCGCGGATCCGGCCGGACAGGAGCGTCCGCATCACGCTGGCGGGCGCAGGAATCCTTCTGCTGGCGGCCTGCGGGCCGCCCACGACAAAGGCGTCGTCGTTCGAGCCGCCGGGGGTGAGCGTCGCCGCGACCACCACCACCGCCGCGCCGACGACGACACCGCCGCCCACGACGGCGGCGCCGGAGACCACCACGGCCGCGCCGACGACGTCCGCGCCGACCACCGCCACCCCGAAGCCGAAGCCCGCGCCGAAGCCCGCGCCGAAGCCCGCGCCGAAGCCCGCGCCGAAGCCGAAGCCCGCGCCCAAGCCGGCACCGGCACCGTCCACTTGCGACCCGAGCTACGTCGGCCAGTGCCTGAAGGACGGCATCGGCGACTACGACTGCTCCAGCGGCAAGGGCAATGGCCCGAACTACGTCTACGGCACCGTCCGGGTCGTCGGCAGCGACCCGTTCGGCCTGGACAGCGACGGCGACGGGTTCGGCTGCGAGAAGGGCTGACCCGTACGGCGGCGCGTGTCACCATCGGGACGTGACCGCGCCGCCGCCCGGTGAGGGTGAGGTCCTCGAGCGGCACCGCCGAGGACCTCTACTTCCAGGGCGACTACGCGACCGCCGCGGCCCGGTACGAGCAGGCCTACGCGGCGTACCGGCGGGAGGACCGGACCGCCGGCGCCGCCCGCGCGGCCCGTACGCTGGGCTGGATCAGCGGCGGCGTGTTCGGCGACTGGGCGGTGGAGAGCGGCTGGCTGGCGCGGGCCCGCGGCGTGCTGACCGAGGCCGGCCCGGACGGATCGGCCATCTCGCCGGCGCAGCGACGGAGCGGGGGCGACGTCGAGGGCAACTTCCTGGCCATGCTGGAGCAGGCGCCGGCCTTCGCGGCGTCGACTCCCCGGAGCGGCTGCTCGGGAAAACGGGATGACCCGAGCAGGGACACTGGGGGCATGGGGTATGTGGACGTCGGTCATGTCTCGGTGCTGCTCCCGGACGGCCGGATGCTGCTCGACGACGTCAGCTTCCGGGTCGGCGAGGGCACGAAGGCCGCCCTCGTCGGCGCCAACGGCGCCGGCAAGACCACGCTGCTGCGGGTGGTCTCCGGCGACCTGACGCCGACCTCCGGCGGCGTCGCCGGCTCCGGCGGCCTGGGCGTGATGCGCCAGTTCATCGGCTCGATCCGGGACGACACGACGGTCCGCGAGTTCCTGCTCGGCCTGGCCGCGCTGTCGTTGCGCGAGGCCGGCGCCGAGCTGGAGGCGGCCGAGTGGGCGCTGGCCGAGACCGAGGACGAGCCGACCCAGCTGCGGTACGCGGGCGCCCTGGCCGCCTGGGGCGACGCCGGCGGCTACGACGCCGAGGTCACCTGGGACACGGTCACGGTCGCCGCGCTCGGCATCCCGTTCGAGCGGGCCCAGCACCGGATGGTGCGCACGCTGTCCGGCGGCGAGCAGAAGCGACTCGCGCTGGAGACGCTGCTGCGCGGGCCGGACGAGGTGCTGCTGCTGGACGAGCCGGACAACTACCTGGACGTGCCGGGCAAGCGCTGGCTGGAGGACCGGCTGCGGGAGACCTCGAAGACGGTGCTGTTCGTCAGCCACGACCGGGAGCTGCTGGCCCGGGTGGCCGACCGGGTGGTGACCGTCGAGGCGCACTCGGCCTGGGTGCACGGCGGCGGGTTCGGCACGTACGCGGCGGCCCGCGAGGCCCGGCTGGACCGGCTCGACGAGCTGCACAAGCGCTGGGAGGAGGAGCACGCCCGGCTCAAGGAGCTGGTCCGGACCTTGCAGCAGCAGGCGAAGATCAGCCCGGACATGGCCTCGCGCTACAAGGCGATGCAGACCCGGCTGGCCAAGTTCGAGGCGGCCGGCCCGCCGCCGGAGCGGCCGGCGGAGCAGCAGGTGGCGATGCGGCTGCGCGGCGGGCGTACCGGGGTCCGCGCGCTGACCTGCGTCGGGCTGGAGCTGACCGGGCTGATGCACCCGTTCGACCTGGAGGTGTTCTTCGGCGAGCGGGTCGCCGTGCTCGGCTCCAACGGCTCGGGCAAATCGCACTTCCTGCGGCTGCTGGCCGGGGAGCCGGTCGCGCACGCCGGCGCGGCCAAGCTCGGCGCCCGGGTCGTCACCGGCCTGTTCGCGCAGACGCACGAGCGCCCGGACCTGGCCGGCAAGACGCCGGTGGAGATCCTCTGGCGCGGCGACGACCGGCGCTCCGGGATGGACCGGGGGCGCTCGGTCGGCCTGCTGCGCCGGTACGGGCTGAACGAACAGGCCGACGTCCGCTTCGACCTGCTCTCCGGCGGCCAGCAGGCCCGGCTGCAGGTGCTGTTGCTGGAGCTGTCCGGGACCACGATGCTGCTGCTGGACGAGCCGACCGACAACCTCGACCTGGTCAGCGCCGAGGCGTTGCAGCAGGCGCTGGCCGCGTACGAGGGGACGGTGCTGGCGGTGACCCACGACCGCTGGTTCGCCCGCACCTTCGACCGCTTCCTGGTCTTCGGCACGGACGGGGCGGTGGTCGAGACGCCCGAGCCGGTGTGGGACGTGTCCAGAGTGGACAGAGTTCGCTAGGTGGAGTTCGAGGAGCTGGTCGCGTCGCCTCGGCGGGAGCTGCTCGCCCACCGCTATCGGATGACCGGGTCGGTCCAGGACGCCGAGGACACGCTGCAGGAGGCGCTCCTCGGCGCCTGATCGAGCGCCGCCCGGCCCGGGTCCTGGTGTCCGGACCGGCGTACGCGGCGCTGGCGTGGGAAACGCTGGTCTTCGGCAACGGGACGCTCTGCCCACGGTGGACTCAGGCCGCGGTGACCCGGGCCAGCGCGTGCTCGACGAGCGCGATCAGCGTGCCCAGCGCCGCCCCGGCATGCCGGGCGTCGGTCCGCAGCAGCGGCTGGTCCGGCCGCAGCGCCAGCGCGTCCCGGACCGCCGCGTCGGAGAACACGTGCGCGCCCGGGAAGTCGTTGATCGCCACCACGAACGGCACCCGCCGGTCCTCGAAGTAGTCGATCGCGGCGAAGCAGTCGTCGATCCGACGCAGGTCCAGCAGTACGACCGCGCCGACGGCGCCGCGGGACAGGTCGTCCCACATGAACCAGAAGCGGTCCTGGCCCGGCGTACCGAAGAGGTAGAGCACCAGTTGCTCGTCCACGGTGATCCGGCCGAAGTCCATCGCCACGGTCGTCGTCGTCTTGCCCTTGATGTGGGTCAGGTCGTCGACGCCCTCGGACAGCTCGGTCATCAGCGCCTCGGTCCGCAGCGGCGGGATCTCGGAGACCGCCCCCACGAACGTCGTCTTGCCGACCCCGAATCCCCCCGCGATGATGATCTTGACGGGAACGGGCGGCTCGCGCCGCTCAACGCCCACGGAGTCCCTCCAGCAGTCGTTCCAGGATCTCGGCGGGCGGCGGCCCGTCGGCCTGGCGTGGCATGTGCACAGTGAGGTAGTCACCGGCCGCGAGGTCGCCGACCAGCACCCGCGCGACCCCCAGCGGTACGTGCAGGTGCGCGGCCACCTCCATCACCGAGGTCGGCTGGGCGCAGAGGTCGAGGATGTCGCGGCGCTCCCGGGGCAGCCCCGGGTAGCGCTCCCGGCCGAAGTCGGTGACCGTGGCCAGCGCCTCCAGCGGCAGCTCCGCCCCCTGGGACCGGGTCCGGCCGCGGGTGAGCAGGTAGGACGGGACGACCCGGCCGCCACCGGTGGGTTCGGTCACGGTATGCCGTACCCGCGGACGGCCGGGGTGAGCAGCTGCCCGACCCGGCTGACGAGCATGGTCATCTCGTAGCCGACGACGCCGATGTCACAGCTGGCGTCGGCGAACACGGCCAGCGCCGAGCCGTCGGAGATCGACGTGACGAACAGGTAGCCGCCGGCCATCTCCACGATGGTCTGGCGGACCGGCTCGGCCCGGAAGCACTGCGCGGCGCCGCGGGTCAGGCTGACCAGCCCGGAGGCGACCGCGGAGAGCTGGTCGGCCAGGCCGATCGAGAGGCCCTCGGAGGCCGCCAGCCGCAGGCCGTCGCCGGACACGACCAAACCGTGCCGGACGCCGTGCACGCGGCGGGCGAAGTCGTCGACCAGCCAGTCGAGCTGGCGGCCGGCGGCGATCGGGTAGCTCATCGGGCCGGTCCGCCTTCCGGCTGGTCACCGTCGACCTGGCTGCGAGCCGCGCGCTGGGCCGCCTGGAAGCGGGACAGCGCGTTGCGGGCGGTCATCGGGTCGCGGACGACCGGGGTCTCCTCGGCCGCGGCCGCTTCGGTCTCCCGGCGCAGCCCGGCCGCCAGGTTGGCCTGCGGTACGCGCCGGCGCAGCTGCGGTTCGTCGTCGGCCGGCGGCCGCGGCTCGGGCAGCGGGTCCGGATCCGGGTCCGGCGGGCCGTTGCCGTTCTGCGGGGTCGGCCGGTCCGGCTCCGGCCGGGGCTCGCCGCCGGCCCCCGGGGTGGTCCGGCTCCACCAGCTCGACCAGCTGTCGTCGGTCTCGCCGCCGGGCTGGGCCGCGCCGTCGCCGCCCGCGGTCGCCGGGGCCTGGAACGGCGCCGGCAGCTGGGTCATGCGCTCCCGCGGTGCCGCGGGCAGGTCGCCGGCCGGGCCGTCGCCGGGCCGGGCGAGCCGGCTGCGGTTGAGTGCCTCCCCGGGGCCACGGCGAGGCAGCTGGAGGCCGGGATCGCCCGCGGGCGCCGGCTGGGTGGGCGGCAGCGGCGGCGTCGGCCGCGGCGGGATGGCCCGGGGCGGGGCCGGCGGGCGCACCGGGGTGGCCGTGCCGGCGGCGCTCAGGCCGTTCGTGGCGGTGGTGGGCGGCGGCCCGCCGTTCGGGGCCGTTCCGGGCCGGGCCGGGCGGGCGCCGGCCGGACCGGTGGAAACGCCCATCGGAACCGGCCCGCCGGCCGCACCGGTCTGCACGGGCCCGCTGGCCGGACCCACCTGCACGGGCCCGCTAGCCGGACCCACCTGCACGGACCCACTGGCCGGACCGGTCTGTACGGGCCCGCTGGCCGGACCGGTCGGCAAGGCCGGAGGGACGGGGCTGCCCATCGGAACCGGACCACTGGCCGGACCGGTCTGAACGGGACCGCCCGGGGCGGCCCCGCCGGCGGACCCGGTCTGCACCGGGATCGAGGGCACGGGCCCGGCCGGGAGCGGCCGGGCCGGGGCGACCGCCCCGTTACCGTTGACCGCCCCGTTGACGACCGGCCGGCCCGTCGGCATCGCGGCGGGCGGCGGCGTACCGAAGCCGCCGGCCGGCGTACCGCCCGGCGGCGTACCGAAGCCGCCGGCCGGGACCGCGCCGCGCGGCGTGCTGAACCCGCCGCCGTACCCGCCGTTCGCCGGGGCGGCGGTCGCCCCGACCAGCACGGCAGACCGCTCGAAGACCACCGGCGGCAGCAGGACCACCGCGGTGACCCCGCCGCCCGGGGTGGGTGTCAGCTCGACGGAGATCCCGTACCGCTGGGCGAGGCGGGCGACCACGTGCAGGCCCAGCCGCTGGGAGACCGACAGGTCGACCTCGCGCGGCGCCCGCAGCGTGTCGTTGGCCTCGGCCACCTCCTGGGCCGTCATGCCGACGCCCCAGTCCTCGATGGTGACCAGGCGGGTGCCGGGCGAGCTCGGCAGCGGCCGGCTGCGCACGACCACGGTCACGCCGGGCGGGGAGAAGTGGACCGCGTTCTCCAGCAACTCGGCGAACAGGTGGGTGAGGTCGGCGACGCTGCGCCCGGAGACCGAGAGGGTCTCGTCGATCGCGTCGTCGACCCGGTCGAGGTCCTCGATCTCGGCGATCGCGGCCCGCACGACGTCCACCAGCGCGACCGGCTCGCGCCAGATCCGCGGCGACTCCTCGCCGGAGAGCACCAGCAGGCTCTCGGCGTTGCGGCGGATCCGGGTGGCCAGGTGGTCGAGCCGGAAGAGGTCGGCCAGCGCGTCCGGGTCCCGCTCCTTGTCCTCGAGGTCGTTGAGCAGGTCCAGCTGCCGGTAGAGCAGGTTCTGGTTGCGGCGGGCCAGGTTGACCAGCAGGTCGGAGGTGAACCGGCGGCGCCCGATCTCGGCGTCGGCGAGCTCCTGGGTCAGCTGCAGCGAGCGGACCTGCTCGTCCTCGGTGGTCTTCCAGAACAACACCACGCCGACGCAGGCGGCCAGCACGGCGACACCGTGGATCAGCGACCACTCCCAGGGGTGCTCCTGGGCCGAGGTGTGGTTGAACATGAGGTCCGGCACGAAGCTGGAGCCGATCCCGTGGCTGAGCACCGTGAACAGGATGTTCAGCAGGAACGGGATCCAGTCCTGGTAGAGCGCGATGAAGCCGATCATGATGAAGAAGTGGAAGTGGGCCTCGATCGCGCCGTCGGAGAAGCCGACCAGCGCGGCCGAGCAGTAGACGAGCCCGAGCGTGACGAACGCGGAGGCGAGCCGCCGCGACTGCAGCAGGTGCCCGACGATCAGGCAGGCCAGCGGCAGCGCCAGCGTCTCGGCGACGTCGGCCGCGGCGAAGTGCCGCAGGACGCCGAAGACGAAGAGCCCGGGGATGTGCGCAGCCAGGACCCATTGGAGCAACCTGTGCCGGCGGTGCCACTCCTCGTCACTGAGGGTGTTGCCCCTGGGCAGATAGGCGAGCACTGCCGACACGCCGGACCTCCTCGCACTGCGCGGCTTGGGGGGAGGCCCGAATACTTCGCCAGCGCGAGAGGGTCTGCAATCAGAACCGAGATGATACTTCGCACCGTGACCGGACGCGTACGCAAAGGGAGGGATCAGTCCTTTGCGGACCGTGCGATGTGGACAGTACACGCCGCAAAAGGGGCGGCGGCCCCGACGGCCGATCAGGCCGCCGTCGACCGCGCCGGCGCGTGCTCGACGACCCCGATGAGAGTCACCAGGCAGGACTTCGAGTCCCGGGCGTCCATCCGGATCAGCGGGCGCCCGGCCCAACGCCGTACTTGACACGGGATACTCACGTTCAGATACTCGGGTTCGAGTAATTGAGCTGGAGGTTCCGTGATGGCGCGCCGGAAGGTGAGCAACCCGCTGGCCCTGGCCGTGCTGGCCTGTCTGGCCGAGCGCCCGATGCACCCGTACGAGATGGCCACGATCATGCGTGAGCGCGGCAAGCACGAGTCGATCAAGCTCAACTACGGCTCGCTCTACTCGGTGGTCGAGTCGCTGCAGAAACACGGTCTCATCGCCCCGAAGGAGACGGTCAAGGACGGCCGCCGCCCGGAGCGGACGGTCTACGAGATCACCCCGCCCGGCCGGCTGGAGTTCGTGGACTGGCTCGGCGAGCTGATCGGCACGCCGGCGAAGGAGTACCCGGCGTTCGAGGCCGGGCTGTCCATGATCGGCGGGCTGCCCCCGGACGCCGCGGTCTCGCTGCTCCAGCAGCGTGCGGCCCAGCTGCGTTCGCAGCAGCAGGCCGCCCGGGAGATGCAGCGGTACGCGGCCGACCTCGGCGTCCCGCACCTGTTCCTCATCGAGGCCGACTACCGGCACAGCCAGATCCAGGCCGAGATCGAGTTCGTGGAGAAGCTGGCCGCCTCGATCGCCGACAGCAGCCTCGACGGCGTCGCGTACTGGCGGGAGGCGCAGCGGCGGTACGCCGCCGGTGAGGAGGTGGAGCCCCTCCGGCTGCCCTCCCAGAGCTGAGTCCGGCGGGGTGCGCCAACACCCCGCCGGACCGGAACCCCGCGAACCACACCACCGGAGCAGCGCCGGCCCGCAGGACCGCACCCTCACGATAGCCAGCGCGCTCCGCCCGTACGAAGGAGTGCTCGTGTCCGACGACCTGGCCATCGATGCGAAAGACCTGGTCAAGGCCTATCCCGGCGGGAAGGCCGGGCCGGTCCGGGCGGTGCGGGGCGTCAGCCTCGCCGTCCCGGCCGGGACCGTGTCCGGGCTGCTCGGCCCGAACGGCGCCGGCAAGTCCACCACCGTCAAGATCCTCACCACGCTGACCAAGGCGACCGGCGGCAGCGCGGTCGTCGCCGGCCACGACGTGGACCGGCACCCGGACACGGTCCGGCGCGCGATCGGCTGCGTGTTCCAGAAGCACGCCGTCGACCCGGAGGCGACCGGGCGGGAGAACCTCCTCCTGCAGGGCCACCTGTACGGCCTGCGCGGCGCCGCGCTGCGGTCCCGGACGGCCGAGCTGCTGGGCCGCTTCGGCGTCGAGGACGCCGCCGGGCGGCTGGTCCGGACCTGGTCCGGCGGCATGCAGCGCAAGCTCGACGTGGCCATGGGGCTGGTGCACCGGCCGCGGGTGCTGTTCCTGGACGAGCCGACCACAGGGCTGGACCCGGAGGCCCGGTCCGAGCTCTGGGCGCTGGTCGCCGGGCTGGCCCGGGACGAGGGGCTGACCGTGCTGCTCACCACGCACTACCTGGAGGAGGCCGACCGGCTGGCCGACCGCCTCGTCATCGTCGACCGCGGCCGGGTGGTCGCCGAGGGCACGGCCGAGCAGCTGAAGAGCGAGCTGCGCGGGGACGCGCTGGTGGTCGAGCTGGCCACCGAGCCGGCCGGGCTGCCCCGGCTGGACGGCGTCCGCGAGGTCACCCTGGACGGGCGGACGCTGCGGGCCCGGGTCGACGACGGCGCCCGGGCGGTGCCGGCGGTGCTGGCCGGGCTGGAGGCGGCCGGACTGGTCCCGGCCTCGGTGACCGTGGCCCGGCCGTCCCTGGACGACGTCTACCTGCGGCACACCGGCCGCGCCTTCTCCGCCGAGGCCACCCCCGAGCTGGAAGGGGCGGGCCGATGAGCGACGCGGTGGTGCTGGCCGGCCGGGGCGTGCGGGCACTCGTCCGGCAGCCCTGGTTCGTCGCGATCACGCTGGTGCAGCCGGTGGTCTGGCTGCTGCTGTTCGGGGCGCTGTTCGAGAACGTGGTGCCCTCGCCGACCGGGGACTACCTCGGGTACCTGACGCCCGGGATCGTGGTCATGTCGGCGTTGTTCGCCAGCGGCTGGACCGGGATGGGCTTCATCACCGACGCCGAGCGCGGGGTGATGGACCGGCTGCTGGTCTCGCCGGTGCGGCGCGGCTCGGTGATGACCGGCTCGCTGCTCAACCAGCAGGTCACGACCGTGGTGCAGACGCTGGTGATCCTTGCCCTCGGGTACGCGACCGGGGCCCGGTTCCCCGGCGGCGTCGGGGTGCTGCTGGTGTTCCTGCTGGCGGTGATCCTGCTCGCGGCCGCGTTCGCGTCGTACTCCAACGCGCTGGCGCTGCTGCTGCGCAGCCAGGAGTCGCTGATCGGGGCGGTGAACTTCGTCGTGCTGCCGCTGTCCTTCCTCTCCTCCATGCTGGTGCCCGCCGACCACCTGCCGGGCTGGATCGCGGCGATCGCCCGGTGGAACCCGGTGGACTGGGCCGTGGTCATCGGGCGGCAGGCGCTGGCGCAGGACGTCGACTGGGGCCTGGTCGGCACCCGGCTGGCGGCGCTGGCCGCGCTGGCGGTCGTCGCGGCGGCGCTGGCGGCCCGGGCGTTCTCCTCGTACCAGCGGTCCGTGTGAGCCCCCGCGGGGCGCCGGCCGGGACCCTCTTTTGACCCGGTCGGCGGCCCGCGGGTACCCTCGATCGCTGGCGCACGAGGTGTGCCTCCCCGCTCCGAGCAGAAGAGAAGGCAGTCCCGTGCCCACGTACACCCCCAAGCCCGGCGAGGTCACCCGCGCGTGGCACGTCATCGACGCGTCCGACGTGGTGCTCGGTCGCCTGGCCAGCCAGGCGGCGATCCTGCTGCGGGGCAAGCACAAGCCGCAGTTCGCCCGGCACGTGGACACCGGTGACTTCGTCATCGTCGTCAATGCCGCGCAGGTCGTCATGACCGGCAACAAGGCCGAGACGACGTTCGCCTACCGGCACTCCGGCTACCCGGGCGGGCTGCGCAAGCAGACGTACGCCGACCTGCTGCGCAAGCGCCCCGAGCGGGTCATCGAGCAGGCCGTGAAGGGCATGCTGCCGAAGAACACCCTGGGCCGGAAGATGCTCACCAAGCTCAAGGTGTACGCGGGTCCGGACCACCCGCACGCAGCGCAGATGCCTGTTCCGTTCGAGATCATCCAGATCGCGCAGTAAGGGATTACGTGACCGACCCCATCGAGCAGCCCACCGCCCCGGCTCCCATCGCCCCCATCGCCCCCATCGCCTCTGTCGCGTACGACAGCCCGCGGCTCATCCAGACCGTCGGCCGTCGCAAGGAGGCGATCGTCCGGGTGCGGCTCATCCCGGGGACCGGCCAGTTCACCCTGAACGGGCGCACGCTCGAGGAGTACTTCCCGAACAAGGTGCACCAGCAGCACATCCGTGAGCCCCTGGTGATCCTCGAGAAGAACGAGCAGTACGACGTCGTCGCGCTGCTCAACGGCGGCGGCATCACCGGCCAGGCCGGCGCGCTGCAGCTCGGCATCGCCCGGGCGCTGATCGAGGTCGAGATGGACGACCGCCCGGCGCTGAAGAAGGCCGGCTTCCTCACCCGCGACCCGCGGGTCAAGGAGCGCAAGAAGTACGGCCTGAAGAAGGCGCGCAAGGCGCCGCAGTACTCCAAGCGGTAAGTCGCCCCTCGTTTCACGGAACCGGCGTCCTCGGGGCGCCCGGTCGATGGAGGTTGCCCGTGGGACGGCTGTTCGGTACGGACGGGGTACGCGGGCTGGCGAACGCCGAGCTGACGCCCGAGGTGGCACTGGGAGTCGCGGTCTCGGCCGCGCACGTGCTCTCGGAGCGCTCCGGCGGCGTCCGGCGGACCGTGGTGGTCGGCCGGGACGGGCGGGCCAGCGGCGAGATGCTCGAGGCCGCCGTCATCGCCGGGCTGACCAGCGCGGGCGCGGACGTGCTGCGGGTCGGCGTGCTGCCGACCCCGGCCGTGGCCCACCTCACCGCCGAGCTCGGCGCCGACTTCGGCGTGGTCCTCTCGGCCAGCCACAACCCGATGCCCGACAACGGGGTCAAGCTCTTCGCCCGCGGCGGCCTGAAGCTGGCCGACGTGGTCGAGGACGAGATCGAGGCCCGGATCGGCGAGAGCTGGACCCGGCCCACCGGCGCCGGCGTCGGCCGGGCCCGCGCCCTGCCCGACGCGGCCGACCGCTACGCGAGCTACCTGCTCGGCACGCTGGGGCACCAGCTCGACGGCCTGCGGGTCGTGGTCGACTGCGCCAACGGGGCCGCCTCGCTGGTCGGACCGGCGGTGCTGGCCCGCGCCGGGGCCGAGGTGATCGCGATCGCGGCCGCGCCGGACGGCGAGAACATCAACGACGGCGTCGGCTCCACCCACCTGTCCGGGCTGGTCGAGACCGTCCGGGCGACCGGCGCCGACGTCGGGATCGCCTTCGACGGGGACGCGGACCGCTGCCTGGCCGTCTCCGCCGACGGCGCGATCGTCGACGGGGACGCGATCCTCGCCGTCTGCGCGCTGGCGCTGCGGGAGCAGGGCCTGCTGAAGTCCGACACCGTCGTCACCACCGTGATGAGCAACCTCGGCCTGCACCACGCGATGCGCGACGCCGGCGTCGCGGTCGTCACCACCCCGGTCGGCGACCGGTACGTGCTGGAGGCGCTGCGGGAGCAGGACCTGTCCCTCGGCGGCGAGCAGAGCGGGCACGTGGTCTTCGCCGACCAGGCCACCACCGGCGACGGGCTGCTCACCGCACTGCAGCTGCTGGGCCGGGTGGCGGGAGCGGGAGTACCGCTGGCGGAGCTGGCCGGGGTCGTGCACCGGCTGCCGCAGGTGCTCATCAACGTGCCGGTCGCGGACAAGGCCCGGGTGGCGGCGGCGCCGGCCGTGGTCGCCGCGGTCGAGGCGGCGTCGATCGAGCTCGGCGAGGACGGCCGGGTGCTGCTGCGCCCGTCCGGCACCGAGCAGATCGTCCGGGTCATGGTCGAGGCCCCGACGCAGGACATCGCCGACGCCATCGCCCACCGCGTCGCCGCCGCCGTCTCCACCTCCTGACGCGGGCGCTCCCGTACGCAGCCAGAGGGCCCGGCTCCGTGGGAGCCGGGCCCTCTGACATGGCGAGTGCCCGTCGGTCACGGGGCGACCGGCGGGCTCTCGCGTCTGTGGCTGGGGAGTGGGTCGACGGGCCCGGGCGAACCCCACGATCACCCCGGGGCCGTCCGCCCAGGCCGGAACCCGCTCCAGCAGCCGGCGGTACTCCGCTTCCAGCCGGGCTGGCCCGGCCGTGGTCGTGCTGCTCGTCATCGACCCCCCGATCGCCGACGTGACCAGCACATCTTACTCTGTGTCACCGAGTGACCACAAAGGTACTCCCGTACTCTGACGGACCATGTGCGGCATCGTGGGGTACGTCGGGCACCGGCAGGCGCTGGATGTGGTGCTGGAAGGGCTGCGGCGCCTGGAGTATCGGGGTTACGACTCTTCCGGAGTGGCGGTCCTGGACGGCGGGCTGGTGGTCGAGAAGCGGGCCGGCCGGATCGAGAACCTGGACAAGGCGCTGGCCGCCGAGCACCCGGCCGGGATCCACGGCACCACCGGCCTCGGGCACACCCGCTGGGCCACCCACGGGGCGCCGACCGACCGCAACGCGCACCCGCACCTGGACACGGCCAACTCCGTCGCGGTCATCCACAACGGGATCATCGAGAACTTCGCACCGCTGCGGGCCGAGCTGGAGGCCGCGGGGATCGAGCTGCGCAGCGAGACCGACACCGAGGTCGTCGCGCACCTGGTCGCCGCCGAACTCTCGGCTCTGTCAGCGGCCGGCTCCGCCGGGGCAGGCGGGAACCTGGCCGACGCCGTCCGGCTGGTCTGCCGGCGCCTGCACGGGGCGTTCACGCTGGTCATCGCGCACCAGGGCGACCCGGACCGGCTGGTCGCCGCCCGCCGCAACTCCCCGCTCGTGCTCGGCGTGGGCGCGGGCGAGACGTTCCTGGCCAGCGACGTGGCGGCGTTCGTCGAGCACACCCGGGACGCGGTCGAGCTCGGCCAGGACCAGGTCGTCGAGATCACCGCGGACGGCTACACGGTGACCGACTTCGCGGGCGCGCCGGTCGCGACCATGCCGTTCCGGGTCGACTGGGACCTCGCCGCCGCCGAGAAGGGCGGCTATCCGTACTTCATGCTCAAGGAGATCCAGGAGCAGCCGGCCGCGGTCGCGGACACGCTGCTGGGCCGGTTCGTCGACGGCCGGATCGTGCTGGACGAGCAGCGGCTGGACGCCCAGGAGCTGCGTGACGTGGACAAGGTGTTCGTGGTCGCCTGCGGCACGGCGTACCACTCCGGGCTGATCGCGAAATACGCGATCGAGCACTGGACCCGGGTGCCGGTCGAGGTCGAGATGGCCTCGGAGTTCCGCTACCGGGACCCGGTGCTGGACCGGGACACGCTGGTCGTCGCGATCTCGCAGAGCGGCGAGACGATGGACACGCTGGAGGCGATCCGGCACGCGCGGGAGCAGAAGGCGCGCGTGCTCGCGGTCTGCAACACCAACGGCGCGCAGATCCCGCGGGAGTCCGACGCGGTGCTCTACACCCGCGCCGGGCCCGAGATCGGCGTCGCCTCGACCAAGACGTTCCTGGCCCAGATCGCCGCCACCCAGCTGGTGGGGCTGGCGCTGGCCGGCGCGAAGGGCACCAAGTACGGCGACGAGGTCGCCCGGGAGTTCGCCGCGCTGGAGGCGATGCCGGCGCTGATCGCCGAGGTGCTGTCGGTGGTGGAGCCGGTGCGCGAGCTGGCCCGGGACATCGCCGGCTCGAAGGCCGTGCTGTTCCTCGGCCGGCACGTCGGCTATCCGGTGGCGCTGGAGGGTGCGCTGAAGCTCAAGGAGCTGGCGTACATGCACGCCGAGGGGTTCCCGGCCGGCGAGCTGAAGCACGGGCCGATCGCGCTGATTGACGCGAAGATGCCGGTTGTCGCGCTGATGCCCAACGACGCGCATCGAGAACGGACGCTCAGCAAC
>DASYKU010000090.1 GCA_035995165.1 Mycobacteriales bacterium | reverse complement strand
GAGTACGTGCGCCGCCGGCTCGCCCAGGACGCCGAGGTGTCCGGCTCCTCCGTCGCGGTGTCCGATCTGGCCCGACTCGCCGAGCTCACCGCGGACCTGGCCGACCCCGATGTCATGGACCAGGCGTGGCACTGACGTCCTGGCTGATCGACAAGTCAGCGCTGGTCCGCCTCGCCGGGAGCCCGGACGCCGCCGACTGGGCCGCCCGCATCGAGCGCGGCCTCGTCCGGATCGCCACCATCACCCGGCTCGAGATCGGCTACTCAGTCCGGTCGGGCCCAGACCTGCGGGTCGGGCTGCGCCGGCCGCCGCTGTCCTCCATGCCGGTCGAATACCAGACACCCGCGATCGAAGACCGATCGGTCGAAGTGCTGACACTGCTCGCCGATCGGGGGCAACACCGGGCTCCGTCGATTCCGGACCTGATCATCGCCGCTACGGCCGAACTCGCCGGCCTGACCGTGCTGCACCTCGACAAGGACTTCGAGATCATCGCAGATGTCACCGGCCAACCGATCGAGCGGCTGACGACGACCTGAGCCGATCGGAAGATCGCTTACCGAGCAGATAACTATCGACATCTCGCTCAGCCGCGACCTGCGCGCACACAGGTCAGCACGGCGCCGGGCGCCGGATGGCTTCTAAGCACTTGGCCGCAGGTTCGAGTCCTGCCGGGCGCACACACCGCCCCTGACCAGCATCCTTTCGCTGGTCGCGCGGGTCGGCCCGTCGCACCGCGCTCCGTGACCGACCCACTGATCGCGACAAGCGTCTTTGGCAAGCCCGATCAACGGATCGACGTTGTGACAAAACTGGGACATGAGTGTCCGTCGACAGCCATGATGGCGGGATGGGGATACTGCGACGGCTCTTCGGCGAGGGTGAGGAACGGGTCGCCGTTCAAGCCCGGCAGGCATCGCGGAGTTGGACGGACTTGATCACCTATTTTGACCGCCACGTGGTTCACGCTGGAAGTCACGACCTTGAGATCGTGGGCGAGAGCAACTATCAAGAGGCGCTATGGCGAGTGGTGGGCGGACAGAACAGTGAACGAGTACGAGTCGATGTCCTCGCGGTCGTCGCAACCGAGCCTGATAATCCCTATGACCCCAATGCAATATCGGTGTGGATAGATGGCCGTAAGGTCGGCTACTTCTGCCGCGAGGACGCGCAGGCTTATCGGGCTGGCCTAATAAAGCTGTACGAGGAGAATCGCGCTCACGTTGCGTTGAACGGAGTTGTGACCGGCGGAGGACTTCGCGAGGACGGGCGACTCGGCTTTCTAGGAGTGTGGCTCTACTGCACTCCCGCTGACTTCGACGTCGAAGTAGTGGTTCCGCCCGCGCCATGGACGCTTCGCGGCAACATCATGACCGGACTCACCGAGGCCATTCTCACCGACGAAGCCGACGACTCTTACGATCTGTCGTGGTTGAGCAGCCTCCCAAGCGACAACGTCGCATCTATCGCGCGACTGCGTGACCTGTTGAAGGATGATCCGGATCCGATAGACCGACACTTCATGTACTGCGAACTTGAGGAACGACTGTACAAGTCCCGAGAGGTCTTCACATCGGCCCTCGATGACTACGACCAGGCCTGTTCGTTACACGATATGGAGATGGATGGCATCCGAGAGTCACTGCTGGCCAAGTTCGGCGTAATTCCCCTGCTGGACACTTACCGCCAGATGGCAGTCCGGCAGCAGAAGGCGAAGAACTGGACCGAGGCTCTACGCTGGTCACAGCGGGGCTTGGCGCTCTACGGCGAAGACGTGGCCCGGCCGGACGCGGTCGAAGACCTGAGAAAGCGCGTGTCCGCCTACTCAGCCAAACTGGCAGGCCCGGTCGCCCGTACCACGACAAGCAGCGTCGGACGGGATACTGCACCGCGGGCGGCTATAGAGACTCTGACCTGTGAGAATTGTGGGACGCACTGGGAGCGGGCGGTGACCCGCGGACGCAAGCCGCGGCTTTGCCCCGCCTGCAGAGTGTGAGTCCCAGATCGCGCGCCGCCGGTTGCTCCCGCCGGTTGTGTCCGACATAATACCTCCGTGGACTTCTCCGGGTTGTCGTGGACGCCGGTGCGCGCAAGCATCGGGTGTCCCGCGACCAGGTGCGCCACGTCCTCGACAATGCCGGGCTGTTCTTCGCCCAGCCGGCCGCCCCTCCGGCAAGGCCTGACGAGGCGCTGCTGTTCCTCGGTGACGACGCCACCGGCACCGCACTGGAGGTTGTCGGGGTCGAGTTAGCCGATGGACGAATCCGAGTCATCCACGCCATGCGGATGCGGTCCAGCTACCACGACCTGACGAGGAGGCGAAGAAGTGGCGACAGTGAAGCGATCCGTGCAAGAGCCGGAGGTCACCAAGGCTGGCACGCGGCTCGACGCGGACTACGAGCAACGACTGGCCGATGATGCCGAGATCGGCTTCGATCCGTCCACCCTCACCCGCCGGCACGCCGGTCGGCCCTCGCTGTCCGGGCGAGCTGGTCACTCCAAGCGGGTCGACCTGCGGGTCGACGATGAGACGTACGGAGCGATTCAGCGCATCGCGGAGCGTGACAACCGCCGAGTTAGCGACGTCGTTCGTGACGCCATCAACCGCTACCTCGAAGCAAGCTGACGAAGATCCATCAGCGAGCACATAACTATCGACGTTTCACTCAGCGTCGACCTGCGAAGAGCCCGGTCAGCACGGCGCGAGGCGCAGGATGGCTTCTCAGCACTTGGCCGCAGGTTCGAGTCCTGCCGGGCGCACACACCGCCCTGACCTGGATGTATGGATCAGTGCGCGGCGCGGCGTTCGTTCCCCGCTGACCGCTGCTCGAGCGGGCCACTGGTCCACGCACGTTGAGTCATGTCTTGGTGTACGTACACCTCCGATGATACCCTTACACCATGGCGCTGAACATCAAGGACCTCGAGACGGAACAGCTCGCCGCTGAGGTGGCCACGCTGGCTGCGGAGACCAAGACACGCGCCATCAACATCGCCCTGCAGGAGCGTAAGGCGCGCCTTACTGCGACCCGCACCACCGCCGGTCGCGCTCAGCGCCTACGCCGATTCCTCAGCGAGGAGGCGTGGCCTCAGATCCCGACAGAGATTCTCGGTACGTCCCTGAGTAAGACCGAAAGGGAGGACATCCTCGGATACGGTCCGGAGGGCGTGTGATCGTCGACAGTTCAGCCGTGGTGGCTATTCTGCTGCGCGAACCGGGCTGGGACGCGTTGCTCGATCGCATCGCCACCGCGCAGCAACCGCCAGGCATAGGTACGCCGACACTGGTTGAGACCGGAATAGTGCTTGCCGCCCGCCTCGGTATACCGGGTAAGACCCTGCTCGCGCGCTTTATTCAAGAAAGCGGGATGCGACAGATCGATTTTTCCCACGAGCATTGGGCTGTCGCCGTCGACGCATACTTGCAGTACGGCAAGGGCCGACACCCGGCTGCGCTGAATTTCGGTGACTGCCTTACGTATGCCATCAGTCGCCTCGCCGACGAGCCCCTGTTGTATATCGGCGAAGATTTTACCAAGACCGACCTAGCGCTCGTCGACCTCTGAGCGCCGGTAACACCGCTCGAAGACTCCTGGACCCGACCAGCCGGGCACCACCGCCACCTGTACGAGGAGGCGACGAGATGGCGACAGTAGGGCGGCCAGCCGACGAGCCGATGATCGCCACGGCGGGAACCCGCCTCGACCCCGACTACGAGCAGCGCTTGGCGGCGGAAGCCGAGGCCGGCTTCGACCCAGCCACCCTGACCCGCAGGCAGGCGGACCGGCCCTCGCTGTCGGGACGGGCCGGCCACTCCAAGCGGGTCGACCTCCGCGTGGACGATCAGGCGACGAGGCGATCCAGCGGATTGCCGACCGAGACCACCGCAGGGGTCCGCGACGCCATCAACCGCTACCTCGAAGCAGGCTGACGTAGATCGCTGAGCGAGCAGATAACTATGGCGATCTCGCTCGGCGGCGACCTGCAACAAGGCTGGTCAGCACGGCGTCGGGCGCCGGATGGCTTCTAAGCATTTGGCCGCCGGTTCGAGTCCTGCCGGGCGCACATACCCCTTCTGAGCTGGGATTCAGCCGACGGTCGCAGATCGGCCGTGCCCCGTCGCGCCGAGCGTCTGGTTTCGCGCGCCTCTTCGCGGACACCGGCATGCGCCTCTCCGAGCAGGCCGGTCTCTCACTGGACGACCTGGACCTCGACCTTGGACCGCCGCGGTGCTCGGCAAGGGCCGCCGCCCCCGCGCTTGTCCCTTCGGCGCGAAGACGGCTCAGGTGCTCGCGAGCGCGTCGGCCGGCCGCCGAGCGTTCGGCGCCGGGTCGGTGCGTCCCTCGGGGCGACGCGCCGATCACGACCTCAGCACGGCCGCTGGCGTACGTTGCCGGCTGTGACCGCCGAGTCTGAGCTGGCCGGGTTCATTGCCAAGTTCACTCCTGAGATGCAGCGCCGCATCGAAGCATGCCGGGACAAGATGGAGAAGCGGTTCCCGACCGCTGTCCAGATGGTTTACGACAACTACAACTTCTTGGTCATCGGGTTCGGTCCGACGTCACGTGCCTCAGACGCCATCTTCTCGCTCGCGGCCCATGCTCGCGGCATCATTCTATGCTTCTTGCAACGAGGACCGGATCTGCCCGACCCGACCGGAATTCTGCGGGGAACCGGAAAGAAAGTCCGCAACGTCGCCCTTCCCGCAGCCGACGTTCTCGACAGACCTGACGTCGTGGCCTTGATGGAAGCCGCCCTCGAACTCGCTTCCACGGCAATGAACGACTCCGCCGGTCGGGAACTACTGATCAAATCGATATCGGAGAAGCAGCGCCCGCGCCAATGACGGCCGAACCCCGCTGCAAGTGAAAATGAATGTTGCACCTTGCGTGCTATCCGCTGATCAAGCACCTGGCTGAGGTGCGCAAGGGGCACACCGTCACGATCACCGACCACGGACGGGCCGTGGCGCGGATCGTTCCGGTCGACGGTCCGAGCACGCTGGAACGGCTCGTCGCCGAGGGCGTCGTACGGCCGCCGCAGCGGCACCGGCGGGGAACGCCGCATCCGGTGCCGGCCGACGGCTCCGTGAGCGACCTCGTGGCCGAGCAGCGACGGTGATCGTCTACTTCGACACCTCGGCGTTCGTGCCGCTGCTCGTCACCGAGCCCGGCACCGAGGTGAGCCAGGAGCTGTGGGAGTCCGCCGACGAGGTGGTGACCTCACGGTTGCTGTTCCTCGAGGCCGCCGCGGCACTCGCCCGGGCCCGCCGGATGGGCCGGATCGCCGATGAGCACCATCGGACGGCCGCGGCCTCGCTGAGCGACCTCTGGCGCGACTTCCGCGTCGTCGAGGTGGACGAAGTTCTGACCCGCCGCGCCGCCGAGCTGGTGGACCGTCAGGCGCTGCGCGGGTACGACGCCGTGCACTGCGCCTCTGCCGAGAGGATCGAGGCTCCGGACCTCGTGGTCGCCAGCGGCGACAAGGACCTGCTGGCAGCCTGCGCCGAGCTCGGCCTCGCTACCGCCCTGACCGGCGCCTGAGGGGTCAAAGGGGGAGGCGGTAGGGGAGTTTGGTGGGGTTGGCGGTTAGGCCGAGGGAGGCGTAGAAGGCTTGGGCTTCCTTGT
The DNA here is from genome assembly GCA_035995165.1 of Mycobacteriales bacterium. Classification (NCBI taxonomy): domain Bacteria; kingdom Bacillati; phylum Actinomycetota; class Actinomycetes; order Mycobacteriales; species Mycobacteriales bacterium. Next base: position 52,952 of record DASYKU010000090.1, on the reverse strand, counting down.
TGGGGAGGTCGGCGGTCCAGTCGAGGCGGGTGCAGCCTTCGGAGCGGGCCTTGTCCACCAGGGCGGTGAAGAGGAGGCGGCCGGCGCCGGTGCGGCGGTGGGTCGCGGCGACGAAGAGGTCCTTGAGGTAAACGCTGCGGGTGGTGCCGCCGGCCGGCCAGAGGTAGGAGTACGCCGCGATGCCGACCACGGTCGCATCCGAGACGGCGACCAGGAGGTACGCGGACGGCGCCGGCCCGAACAGGTAGCGGCGCATGTTCGCGATCTTGACGGCTGAGGACTCGCGGCCGGACTGGCCGTAGAACGCGTCCATCTCGGCCAGCAGCACCGCCACCGACGAGAAGTCGCCGGTCTTCACTGGCCGTACGACGAGAGGCATCACCGGCGGTCGAGGCGTGGTCGGCGGTCCAGCTGACGGTGGAGGAGACGGAGGCACCCCCGGCGTCGAGCAGGAGCGTTACGCAGGTATGCCGTAGGTCGTGCAAGCGGACTCCGGCAGACCGGCGGCGATCCGGACACAGCGGCTCCGCGCAGATCCTCCCGGGCCTCGACCCCCTTCAACCGCCCGGGCCGAACCGAACTGAGAGGAGCACGGGCCTGTTCGCCGTCGATCCGAGCGACCGGTGAGCAGGCCGGAGTCACCGCTTGCTCAGCCCACGGTCACTGATGGCCGCTGCCCGGCGGTCGTACGCCGACGGTTCCACTGTCGCGGGACCCGGCCGCGAGGAATGCGGTCCCGAAGAACAACTCGGTCCAGGAAACATCGGTCAGTTCTTCCTGCATGGCTGCGCGAATCGCCTCCCACGGGTGGCGCGCGATCCACTCATCTATGGAGGCGTAAGGCCGCACAATCGCGGTTCCGAGCTGTGCCAGCCACCCAGGCGTGCTGTTGGGAACCTTGAGATCCAGCACCACCCAGCGGCCGCCTCCGGAGAGGGCTGCGGCGCCGTGGGCGATGACCTCCGCGCTCTCGGGCACCTGCGACAGGGCGTACGTGGACAGGATCGCGTCGACCCCGGTGGGGAAGTCGAAGTCGACCGCGTCGGCTTGCACGAGGCTGATATTGCTCCAGCCTTTCGTCCCTATCCGATTCTGGGCTTGGGCGAGCATCGCGTCGGTCAGATCGACGCCGACGATCCGGCCCTCGGGACCGATCACCTCCTCGATCAGCGGGAAGTTCAGACCTGTGCCGCAGGCGACGTCGATCACGCTGTCACCCGCGCGAAGCCCGAGCGCTTGTACGGCCCGGAGGCGTTGCCCCGGCTGGGGGTAGCAGGGCGCGGGGTAGAGCCGGGAGGTGAGGTCGTAGTGCTTCGCCTTCTTGCGGTATATGTCGATCAGACGCTCGCGCTTTCGGTCAATGTGGTTCACGGTGTGCTCCTCGATCTCGGTGGCGTCGCGCTAGCACGGGGTGCCACCTCATCTAGGACTCCGCGCCTTCCCGCGCCGCGGACTCGACCGCAGCCTTGATCGCCGCCATCTCGCGATCGCTTACGCGCTGAATACTGCCCTTGAGAAGGCCGGGAGCCACGCGCATGATGCCCGCGGGGTCGACCTCGATCCACATCTTGGCGTCGGTCTGCCTGTCGTCCACCGGTTCGAGTTCCATTCCCCAGCGCGCCGCGGACGTACCCATTGACCCGGCGAAAGCCACGTAGCGGGGCGCCTCGACAGCGGTCACCTCCTGGCTCCGGCGGTGCGTCCGCCACAGGTCCTTCGCCCGCTGCTCGACCCGCGAGCCGGGCTGAAGCGGAGCTCCCCCGCGAACCCAGCACTCGAGAACCGTCGGTGCCCACTCCGGCCAGCGTCCGACGTCACAGAAATACGCCCACGCATCGCGGACGCTGCTAGCGATTGTTATGCGGCTCTCGGTTCTGATTGTCATGAGCCAGCCTCCAGCCTCGGGCCGAACTGAAAATAAGTCGCCACCGATCCGTCCTGCAGGACACCGGATGGCACGGCGAAAGGGTGGACACGGATCGACCCGAGGCGGCCGGCGGGGCCGGTCACCCGGTGCCGCCGGTCAGCCACGAGCGCCCCCCAACGCCTGCGGGGGCCAGATCGGGTTGTCCCGACCCGTCCGGGTGACCCGGGCCGCGTGCGCGGCGAACGATGTCCCCCAGCAGCAGGCCGGCGCCCGGGGTCACCGCGGCCAGCATGAGCACCGCGTAGAGCGTGACGACCGTGACCCCGGTGGCCGCGCCGAGCCCGGCCGCGGCGAAGGCCCAGGCGGCAGCACCCTCGCGTGGCCCCCACCCACCGATGCTCAGGGGGATCACCGCTGCAGTCTGGACCACCATCAGGAGCGCGACCAGTACGCCCAGCGGCGCGGTGCAGCCGGCGACCCGGGCCGCGATGACGAACGTAGCCGTGTGCCCTGTCACGACCAGCACCGACGCCAGCATGAGCTGGGGCCACACGTCCGGGGCCAGCAGCTGGCGACGCAGGTCATCAGACGCGGCCCGGGCCGTGCGGGCGAGCCGCGACCGGCCCCGGCGAGCTGCGCCGCGCACCACCAGCGCAGCGCACCCGGCCACGACCGCCACACCCGCGAGGACGTACGGCAGCGCGGGCCGGACCGGCGAGGGCATCGTCAGCAGTACGACGGCGGTCACCACAGCCTGGATGACCTGACCCCACAACCGTTCCCACGCCACCGCGCGGATCCCCCGCGCCACGTCTCCAGCGCGCCGACCATGAGTGACCGCTCGGTGCACGTCACCGACGACCCCGCCGACGAGCACGGAGTTGAGGAACAGGGAACGGTAGTAGGCGCCCATCGCGCGCGGCAGCCCGATTCCGATGCCGAGTGACCGGGCGACGACCCGCCACCGCCAGGCCGAACACGCCGTGGTCAGCGCAGTGAGCATGGCAGCGGCCACGACCGCCGGCCAGGTGACCGCCCGCAGGCCGTCCTCGAACGGCGCCGCGCCCACCAGCCGCGCGAGAAACCACAGCACGGTGACGCCGCCGGCCAGGCGCAGCAACAACGGGCCCAACCGGCGGACCGCCCGACCGAACCCGACCGCACCTGCGCGCACGGAGGCCACGCTGGGGTACACGGGCCCGCTGGACACAGAGTTCAACCGTCCGGCCGCGGCCGCAAAGCGGTCCGGGCCGCGATGTCGTGGCGACTGCTGAACAACGTGTCATGCCGATCGGCGGCGCGGGGGGCGGCGGTCCGACCCTCCGACCACGACGCCGGCCTACGGGCGGCCGAGCGCGTGACCCGTCGTCCAGGTGACGGCGGAGGAGATTGCGGAGCGGGCCGCGTCGGTGTCGTTGATGGTTTCGAAGCCGTGTTCGGCGCCGGGGACGTCTATGACCGAGACAGCCGGGGCCGCCCGCAGGAACGCTTCCTGCGTCGGCACGACGAAGTCGAACTCGTGCTCGACCCGGGTCAGCAGCACCGGCACCGTCGCGCCGGCGGCGATCGGCGTGACCACCGACGTCTGGACGCCGGGGCGGTGATCGCAGATCGGGTAGGTCAGGGCGACGGCGGCCAGCCAGGGCGGGGGTGCGGCGAGCCAGTCCCCGGCCAGCACCCCGCCACCGGAGAAGAACCAGAGCACCGTCCGTCCACTGTCGACGGACGGATGCTCCCGGGCAACAGACACCGCCCGGCGCACGTCAAGAGCGGCCGTGTCGAGCGAATCGGGCGTCCGGTAGCCGTGCTCGAACATCACCCCGACCACGCCGGCCGCCGCGAGCAGCGAGCCATAGCCGACGTACGCCGGCCAGGACGGCGGCCGCTGCGGCAGCTCCGCCGGCACCGGCCCGCCGTGCACCAGCACGACCGCCGGCGCCGGCCGGGAAGGCTCCGGGGGCAGGTAGAGGGAGAGCCCGTCCACGGTCACGGGCGAAACCGGCGTGAACGGCGCGACGAACGGCTGCAGGAACGGAAGCACGATCCGAGCCTAGGCAGCCCGGCTAACGGAATTCGTCCAGCGCCGCCTGCATCGCCGCCGTCATCGACGTGCCCCCGTGCCCGGCGTCCTCCAGCACCACCAGCCGCGACGCCGGCCAGGCCCGGTGCAGGTCCCAGGCCGTGTCCAGCGGCCCGGACACGTCGTACCGGCCGTGGATGAGGACGGCGGGGATCGCGGCGATCCGGTCCATCGCGGCCAGGATCGGGGTGTCGTCGAGGAAGCACCCGTTCGACCAGTAGTGCGTGACCAGCCGCGCGAACACCTGCCGGAACGACGGATCCCGGTGCTGCAGCCAGGGCTCCCAGTCGGGCGCCAGCGACATGTGGGTGTCCTCCCAGACGCACCACTGGTAGGCCGCCCGCTCGGTCACGGCCGGGTCGGGCGAGGCCAGCAGGCGCGCGTACGCCGTGGCCAGGTCACCGTCGCGTTCGGACTCCGGCAACTCGGCCGCGTACGCGTCCCACTCCCGCGGGAAGATCCGCCGCATGTCGCGAATGATCCAGTCGGCCTCCAGCCGCCGCCCGGCGGTGACGGCCGCCAGCGACATCGCGAGAACCCGGGACGGGTGCTGCTGCGCGTAGGCCAGCGCGAGCGTCACGCCCCAGGACCCGCCGGTCACCACCCACCGCTCGATGCCGAGGTGCTCCCGCAGCAGTTCGATGTCCTGCAGAAGGTGCTGCGTCGTGTTGGTGCTGAGATCCGCGGCGGCAGTGGAAGCCAGCGGCCGGGACCGCCCGCAGCCGCGCTGGTCGAACACCACGATCCGGTACGCCGCCGGGTCGTACTGCCGCCGCTGGTTGGGCACCGGCGGCCCGCCCGGCCCGCCGTGCAACCAGACCACGGGCTTCCCGGACGGATTTCCCGAGGTCTCCCAGTAGATCTCGTGCCCGTCACCGACGTCGAGAAGACCCGACGCGTACGGCTCGATAGGCGGGTAGCGGTCAGGCACCGGACACCTCCAGCACGGCCGGCACGACCGGACCCCAGGCCCGCCGCGGGAACTCGTGCCCGACGCCGGGCAGCAGGAGCAGCCGAGCGCCCGGAATGGAGCGGGCCAGCGCCTCTCCGTGCGCCGGCCGGATGAACCGGTCCTCCGCGCCGTGCACGACCAGCGTCGGCACCCGGATCTCTCCGAGCCGCGAGTACCAGTCGTCGACGTCCGACCGGATCAGGTCGTGGTTCGTCAACGAGGCCCGCACGTCCAGCGTCCGCGCGAAGGCGGCCTCGGTGAGCGCCCGGGCGGCCGGCTCGTCGAACGGCACAGACTCAGCCGCCAGCTCCCGCTGGTAGTCGATCTGCTGATCCAGCACGGCCGCGGGGTCGGACCAGTCGGTCTCCGGGGCCTGCTGGAAGTACTCCGCAAGCGCAGGATCCATCCCGACCGGAGGCCCGCCCGGCGCGAACGTCGACAGCAGCACCAGCGCGCTCACCCGCGACGGCCGCAGCAACGCCGTCAGCTGCGCGATCGCGCCGCCCATCGAGATCCCCAGCAGGCAGGCCCGCTCGACCCCGTACGCGTCCAGCAGCCCGGCGACGTCCGCGACCAGGTCCCGGGAGCCGTAGTCCGGCGACCCGACCGGGTAGTGCACCGACTGGCCGGTGTCCCGCAGGTCGTACCGGATGACGAACCGGCCGCCGCCGGCCAGCGCCGTGCAGAACCCCGGTTCCCACCAGTCCATCGACGAGCTCGACCCGCTGATGAGCAGGACGGCCGGGTCGCCGCGCGTCCCGAAGGCCTGCGCGCACAGCTCGACCGACCCGGCCCGCACCATCTCCGTCACGGGGCGACCCCCCAGGTCGTCATCGTGGTCTCACCCGGCTCGAGCACGATCAGCCCCTCGCCGCTGCGGAACGCGTCGGGCGGGCAGGTCATCGGCTCGACCGCGAGCCCGCGCCGCCGCCGCTCCGGCACCAGCGTGTCCCCGGTGAAGACCTGCAGGTAGCGATACCCGCCGTCGACCCAGAGCCGGACCGAGCGGTCCGGCCCGGCCAGCGTGACGGTGGCGATCCCGTCCTCGTCGCGCTCCAGGTCGGTGAAGCAGTGGTCGACCTCGGCGCCGTCCAGCGACCGCGGCTGGCGGAAGTCGTACGGCCCGCCCTCGACGTCCTCGGTCCCGGTCGGGATGCCGTTGTCGTCGGTCGGCAGGTAGCGGCGGCCGGGCCCCTGCACGGTGGCGCCGTCCACGGTGTCGGTCCCGGCCGTGAGGTAGGGATGGGCGCCGGTCCCGTACGGACACGGCGCGTCGCCGACGTTGGTCGCCGTGGTCCGGACGGTCAGGCCCGCGTCGGACAGCGTGTACTCCAGCCGGAACTCCAGGGCGAACGGGTAGCCCGGCTGCGGATGCAGCGACAGCGCCATGACCACCCCGGACTCGGTCTGCGAGTCGACCGTCCAGTTCACCCAGCGGGTCAGCCCGTGGATCGCGTTGCCCTTGGTCGGCTCGGTCAGCGCCAGCTGGTACGAGCTGTCGCCGAACGAGTACCGCCCGCCCGCCAGCCGGTTCGGCCACGGGAGCAGCGTCTGGCCGCGCCCGCCGCTGGCCATCTCCGAGGACGGGTAGCCGTCGAGCACCGGGACGCCGTCCACTGTGTACTCGCGCAGGCCGCCGCCGACCTCGACCACGACCGCCCGGTGCACACCGTGCTCGAGCTGGATCTGCCTACCGGAAGGGACCGTCACCCGTCCATGATGTCCGACATGGATGACAGCGCCTTCGCCGGGCCCACCCCTGTCCACGGCGACCTGGACGTGTCCTGGATCCACGGCTCACCCCGCCGCCGGGTCCGGACGGACCCGCCGATCCAGGTGCACGCGTACGACGAGCACACCTACCTGCTCCGGCAGAGCAAGGACGTGACGTTCGAGGCGCCGTTCGTGGTGCTGCTGCTGGGCGACGAGCGGGCGCTGCTGCTCGACACCGGTGCGACCAAGGACCGGACCCTGCGCGACACCGTCGACGGGCTGATCGCCGGCTGGCTGGCGACCCACCCGCGCGAGATCTACCCGCTGGTCGTCGCGCACACCCACGGGCACGGCGACCACCGGGCCGGCGACGGGCAGTTCGCGGACCGGCCGTACACCGACGTCGTCGGCACCGACCTGGACTCGGTCCGGCAGTACTTCGAGTTCACCGACTGGCCCTCCCAGGTGGTCCGGTTCGAGCTCGGCGGCCGGACCCTGGACATCACCGGGACCCCGGGCCACCACGTCACCGCGGTGACGATCTACGACCCCTGGTCCGGGCTGCTGCTCACCGGCGACACCGTCCTGCCGGGGCGGTTGCTCGTCGAGGACATGCCGGCGTTCCTGGACAGCCTGCGGCGGATGATCGAGCTCGCCGAGGCGCGCGATGTCACGCACGTGTTCGGCTGCCACGTCGAGATGACCAGGACGGCCGGCCGGGACTACCCGTTCGCCGCGCTCTACCAGCCCGACGAGCTGCCGCCGCAGCTGACCGTGGCGGATCTGCGGGCGGTTCAGGACGCGGCGGAGAAGGTCGCCGGCGAGCGCGGGGTGCACCCGTTCGGCACGTTCGTCGTCTACAACGACCCGGGCAAGGTGGCACTGGCCAAGCAGGCGGCGCGGGCGCTGGCGTTCCGCCTCCGCCGCCGACTGTCCCGTTAGGACAGCAGCTGGAACAGACCGGTCAGGACGCCCAGCGCAGCTCGGCTTCACTGTCCAGAGTGGACAGTGCCTCTACCGGCCGGAGGTCGCGGGCGAGAGCCCGCTCCAGCGGCTCCCGGCGGGTGCGCACCGCGACCAGCCGCTCGCCCCGGACCGCCCCGTGGAAGGTCACCGACTCCAGCCCCGGGTCGGCCGCGAACACGTCCCGCAGGCAGAGCAGCGCGACCTGGGCGAGCACCAGCCGGTAGAGCTCGGCGACCTCCTCGGCCGGGCGCCAGATCTCGACCAGCTCGTCGGTGGCCTGGTCGTAGCGGAAGCCGCGGACGGACGGCACCACCGAGGGGTCGGGCAGCTCGAACCGGGCCACCGACCCGCCGACCTCGACCCGGTGCGGGAAGTCCTCGGGCAGCGGGACGGCGTCGAGCACCATGGCCAGGTGCCGGTCGACCGCGTCCGGCTCCCGCCGCCGCAGCGCCGAGGCGAACGCGTCGACCGAACGGTTGTGCTCGTCGACCCGCAGCCGCTCCTCGGCCACCTGCGCCGCGTACCGGGCCCGGGCGTCGGCGAAGCGGCGCTGCCGGTCGTGCTCGGCCCGCTCGTAGTCGACGAGCGCCTTCTCGTACCGGGTCCGGGCCGCGGCGAGCTGCTGTTGATGGCGCGCGCCGGAGACGACCCGGCCCAGCACCGACGGCGTGGACGGCTCGTACCGGGACCAGTCGGGCGGGAACGGGCGCCAGCCGACCGAGCTCAGGTCCGGCGCCGGCTGGGCGAACTGCTCGCGCAGCGCCGCCAGGTCGATGCGGGGGTTGTGCCGCAGCCCGTGCTCCAGCACGGTCCGCAGCTCGGTGACCTGAGCGTCCACCCGGCGCGTACGCCGCTCCGCCTCGGCCGCCCGCTCCGCAAGATATTGCTGCGTCGCCCGCTCCAGGCGGGCCTTGCGGGACGCCCGCTCGGCTCTGCGGGCCTCGGCGGCAGCACGCTCGTGCTCCTGCCGCCACTCGGCGTGTTCGACGCTGGCAATGCGAGAACGCGACATAGCCCTCACCTCGTACGTGAGCTGACGGGTCCCCGTGCTTCGACGGTAAGGCCTGAGGCAGGATTGCGCATCACGCTGTGAGCATGGTCCACCGCATCGGGTGACCGCAAATCCTTGCAATTCCGGACGCCTCGGAACTCCCTCGGGCACGGTGGCGTGGGCTCTAGGCTCAGCATGCGAGATCATGCCGCGCGCGGGCGCGGGGGTGCCGAGGGGAGGACGCGAGCGTGACCGACTGGCTTGCGGACGCCGTGTTCTACGAGATCTACCCGCAGTCCTTCGCCGACTCCGACGGCGACGGGGTCGGGGACCTGCCCGGAGCGCTCGCGCACCTGGACCACATCGCCTCGCTCGGCGTCGACGCGGTCTGGTTCAACCCCTGCTTCGCGTCCCCGTTCCAGGACGCCGGCTACGACGTCTCGGACTACCTGCGGATCGCCCCCCGGTACGGCACGAACGACGACATGGTCGGGTTCGTCGACGCGGCCCGGGAGCGCGGGATCCGGGTCGTGCTGGACCTCGTCGCCGGGCACACCTCCACCGAGCACGAGTGGTTCCGGCGCTCGGCCGCGGACCCCGCCGACGACCGCTACATCTGGTCGGACCGGCCCGGTCCCGGCTTCGTGGCCTCCCCCGGCAGCCGCCCCGGCTACTATCTGAAGAACTTCTACGACACCCAGCCGGCGCTCAACTTCGGCTACGCCCGGACGGACCCGGCCGAGCCGTGGCGGGAGCCGGTCGACGCGCCCGGGCCGGCCACGAACCGGCAGGCACTCAAGGACATCATCGCGTTCTGGCTGGACCGCGGCGTGGCCGGCTTCCGCGTCGACATGGCGTACTCACTGGTGAAGGACGACCCGGACTTCGCCGCCACCGGCGCGCTCTGGCAGGACATCGCGGGCTGGATGCACCCGGCGTACCCGGACGCGATCCTGCTGCCGGAGAGCGAGAGCCGGGCCGCCGCCGACATCGGCGTCCGCGGCGGCTTCGACGCCGACTTCTTCCTCGTCATCCACGCCGCCCACAGCGCGCTGTTCAACAACGGCGGCGCCGGCACGCTGTCCTGGCTGCCCGAGCACGAGCGCTGCTACTTCGACGCGGACGGTGCGGGCGCCGCCGACCTCGATCTCTTCCTGCGGATCTGGGCCGACCACCGCCGGGTCGCCGGCGCGGACCGGCTGGTCGTGATGGGCTCGGCCGACCACGACTACTCCCGGCTGGCGGCCGGCACCCGGACCCAGGAGCAGCTCGGCGTCGCGTACGCGTTCCTGCTGACCTGGGGGACGGTGCCGGCGATCTACTACGGCGACGAGATCGGCATGCGCTACCTTCCCGGCCTGCCGGACAAGGAGGGCAGCATCTACGACCCGGCGTACAACCGCAGCGGCTGCCGCAGCCCCATGCAGTGGGACGACGATCAGCCCAACGCGGGCTTCTCCTCCGCGCCGGCCGATCAGCTCTACCTGCCGCAGGATCCGGACCCGGGCCGGCCCACGGTCGCGGCCCAGCAGGACGACCCGGACTCGACGCTGAACCGGGTCCGCCGGCTGGTCCGGCTGCGCCGGGAGACGCCGGCGCTGCGGACCGCGGCGGCGACGACCGTGCTCAGCCGCGGCTACCCGCTGGCGTACCTACGCGGCGAGGACCACCTGGTCGTGGTCAACCCGGCCGGGGAGCCGGTCTCCGTCTCCCCGGCCGAGCTGGCCGGCCGCGAGGCGGTCGCGCTGGAGGTCAGCGGCGTCGACGTCCGGGACGGGCTGATCAAGGCCGACGGCTTCGGCTACGGGATCTACCGGCTCACCCCTTGACCGCGGCGGCGAGCTGACCGCCGATGAAGTGCCGCTGGAAGGCGAAGAACACGATCGCGACCGGGATCGTGGACAGCAACGCGGCCCCGAGCGTGAGCGGATACTGCGTCCCGGCGCCGAGCTGACCGCTGGAGAACTTCGCCAGCCCGGTCGTGAGGGTGTTGTACTTCGGGTCCGACGTCGCCACCAGGAACAGCTGGAACTCGTTCCACGAGCCCTGGAAGCTCAGGATCGTCAGCGTGATCAGTCCCGGCCGGGCCAGCGGCAGGATCACCGTCCAGTAGGTCCGGAAGACGCCGGCGCCGTCGATCCGGGCCGCCTCCTCCATCGTCTGCGGGATCCCGATGAAGAACTGCCGCATGAGGAAGATGCCGGCCGCGTCGGCGATGATCGGCAGGATCATCCCCGGGTACGAGTTGAACAGCGTCAGTTCCTTCAGCACCAGGAACCGCGGGATCAGCAGCACCGCGCCCGGCACGGCCAGCACCGCCAGGACGCTCCAGAACACCGCCTGCCGGCCGGGGAACTTCAGCCGGGCCAGCGCGTAGCCGGCCAGGCTGTCCAGGAAGACCCGGCCCAGCGTGATGACCGTGGCCACGATGACGCTGTTGGTCAGCCACCGTCCGAACGGGATCCCGGAGTTGTCGGTGAAGCCGAAGATCCGTTGCCAGGCGCCGAACGTGACCGGGTGCGGGATCAGCGAGAGCGAGTTGTTCGCCGCGTCCGCGTCGGTCTTGAACGACGTCGCGAGCTGGATCAGGAACGGGCCGATGAAGATCAGCCCGAACACGATGAGCCCGAAGTAGCCCAGGCCGCGCCGCCACGGCGGCGAGTAGTCGCGCGAGGCCATCTCAGTCCTCCCCGGTGCCGACGAGCCGGCGCTGAATCGCGGCCAGCAGGATGATCAGCGCGAAGAGCAGGAACGCGATGGCCGCGCCGATGCCGAACGCCGAGTTCTGGAAGCTCTGGTTGTACGACAGGTACGCCGGCGTGACCGTCGCCGGGTTGTTGCCGGTCAGGTAGATCTGGTCGAAGACCTGCCAGGTGCTGATCAGCCCGAGCGTGAGCACGAGGATCAGCGTCGGGCGCAGCATCGGCAGCGTCACCATCCGGAACGTCTGCCAGGACGTGGCCCCGTCGACCTCGCTGGCCTCCAGCACCTCGTCGTTGATGTTCTGCAGCCCGGCCAGGAACATCAGCATGAACGTGCCCGAGGTCGTCCAGACGACCAGGATGATGATGACCGTCAGCGCCACCGACGGCCCGGACAGCCAGTCCCACCAGGTGAGGTTGAAGAACTGGTGCTGGGCCCAGCCCGGCGCCGAGTCGACCCCGACGACCTTGAGCACCTGGTGGAAGTCGCCGCGCGAGTCGGCCGTCCAGTTCGGACCGTGGATGCCGACGAAACCGAGCAGCGAGTTGATCGCGCCGCTGCCGGAGAACAGGAACAGGAAGACCAGCGTGGTGGCGATGCTGCTGGTGACCGACGGGAAGAAGAACGCGGTCCGGAAGAAGCTGCGGCCCTTGAGGAACTTGTTGTTCAGCAGCACCGCCAGCCCCAGCGCCAGGATGGTCTGCAGCGGCACCACGAACAGCACGAAGTAGAAGTTGTTGCGGATCGAGGTGGCGAAGTTCTGCCGGGTCAGGTTGTCGACCGTGATCAGGCTCTTGTAGTTGTCCAGCCCGACGAACTTCGCGCCGCCGCCGAACGGGCTGGACAGCCCGTCCCAGCGGGTCAGGCTGACGTAGAAGGCCAGCCCGATCGGGATGACCAGGAAGATCAGCAGGATGGCCAGCGCCGGCAGCACGAACAGCCAGCCGGCCCAGCGTTCCTGCCGGCGCAGCGCGCTGCCCCGGCGGCGGCGCGGCGGCGGCTCGGCGGTCGCGGCCAGGGTCCCGGCCGGGACGTCCGCGCCGGCTGCTCCGGTGGTCGATCCGACTGACGAGGTCATGGGCAGTCCTTCCGCGGGACACGACGGTGGCCGGATCGTCGTGTGTGGACGTACGCGGGAAACGCCGCGGCGGGCGGACCCCTCCCCTCGGGTCCGCCCGCCGCCGCGTCGCTAGTTCGCGGCCTTCAGCGCCGCGGAGCCGTTCTTCTGCAACGCGGTCAGCATCGCCTTCGGATCCGAGGACCCGTCGGACAGGCCGAGGATCTTCGAGTCGAAGTCCTTCTGCACCTGGTCGAAGCCCGGGATGCTGGTCGGGCCGGTCGCGTACGCCGCGCCGTCCACGAACGCCTTCTGGGCCGGGAACTGCTGCGCGAACTGCGCCTGCGCCGACTTCACCGACGGCATCACGCCGAACGCCTTGGCGAACGCGAGCTGCTGGTCGGTCGAGGTCAGGTACTTCACCAGGTCGATCGCCGCGGCCTGGTTCTTGCTCTTGGCCGCGATGCCCCAGCAGTTGGTGAACGACAGCGTCGCCTGCTGCGCGCCCTTCGGCAGCGGCACGACGGTGTACTTGAGCTTCGGGTAGTCGTTCACGACGCCGCCGACGAACCAGTTGCCCTCGATCGCCATGGCGGCCTTGTTCTTGCCCATGGCCTCGCCGCCCCAGCCGGTGTCGGTCTGCTTGGGGAACTTCAGCACGCCCTCGCGGGCCATCTTCTGCACGAACTGCAGCCCGCTCAGGTTCTGCGGCGAGTCCGCGGTGAACGCGGTCCCGTCGGTGTTCTCCAAGGAGCCGCCGCCCTGCCGCATGAACGCGTCGACCCGGTCGAGGGTGTCGCTCATGACCAGCCCGGTGACGCCGCCGGTGGTGAGCTTCTTGGCCACCGTCTGCAGCTGGTCCCAGGTGGTCGGGTAGTCGGCCGCGGTCAGACCGGCCTTCGTCCACATGTCGTTGTTGATCTCCAACGCCAGCGTGGAGAAGTCCTTCGGCACGCAGTAGACCTTGCCGTCGGAGGTGAAGGACTGCAGCAGGTTCGGGTAGAAGTCGTCCTTGTTCGGCATCTGGTCGCCGTACGCGGCCAGGGCGCCGCCCTTGACCAGCCCGGCGAACTTCGACGCGTCCACGTAGAAGACGTCCGGCGGGCTGCCGCCGGCCAGCGCCTGGGTCAGCTCCTGGGTCAGGTCCTTGGCCGGCGTCACGGTGACCGTGTTGCCGCCCTTCTGGCCCCAGGCGTTGCTGGCGTCGGTGACCGCCTTGGTCTCCGCGTCACCGGAGGAGCCGATGAGCATCGTGAGCTTGACGCCGGAGGTCGCTCCGCCGCCGGCCGCGTTGCCGCCGCTGTTGCCGTTGAAGCCGTTGTCGCCGCCACCGCAGGCCGCGGCCAGCATGAGGCCGACCCCGGCGACCAGCGCCAGGGGAGCCCGGGTCCGTCGGATCATCGTCGATCTCTCCTTACTCGGGGATTCAGCCGCGTCGGCAGGGGGACACCGCCGCGATCACTGCTGTCCCGCACCACGAGTGCGGGGTCGAGAAGCACTTGGGTCGGCGCGCTGCGGGTGCCGTGCAGGTGCTCGAGCAGCAGCTCGATCACCTGCTCCGCGACGGCCTCCAGCGGTTGCCGGACGCTGGTGAGCCCGGGCCGGACGACCGTCGCGAGTGGACTGTCGTCGAACCCGGTGACCGCGACCTGCGAACCGGGACGCAGGCCGCGGTCGTCCAGGGCGCGCATGGCGCCGAGCGCCATCACGTCGCTCACGCAGACCACCGCGGTCGGGGGCTGCGCGAGGTCCAGGAACCGGTCGGTCAGGGCGGCCCCGGAGGCCATCCCGTCCTCGCCCCGGCGGACCAGTCCGCGGGTGGACAGCCGGTGCCGCAGCGTGGCCCGGGTGAAGCCGGCGAACCGGTCGTCGCCGACGCCGCTGCCCTCGGGCCAGCCGACGAACGCGATCCGCCGGTGCCCGTGGGCGACCAGGTGCTCGACGACCGCGTCCATACCGGCCGCGCCGTCCACGTCCACCCAGGAGTGGCCGGTGTCCGACTCGCCCCAGGGCCGGCCGAACGCGACGAACGGCACGCCGCGGGCGGCCAGCCAGTCCGGGCGGGGATCGACGTTGTGGGTGCCGGAGATGACGTACGCGTCGACGGCGTGCCGGCGCAGCAGGTCGTCGACCACGTCCAGCTCGGCGTCGTCGGTCGGCGCGGCGAAGCTGAGCACGTCGTAGCCGCGGTCGCGGGCGGCGTCGCAGAGCGCGTGCAGGAAGCGGTCCAGGACGCCGCCGGTGCCCATCTGCAGCGAGGGCAGCAGCCGGCAGGCCAGCAGCCGGGTCGACTGGGTACGCAGGTTGCGGGCGGCCGTGTTGGGCCGGTAGCCGAGCTCGTTGATCGAGGCCAGCACCCGGGACAGCGTGTCCGGGCGGACCCGCTGCGGGGCGTTGAGCGCGTTCGACACGGTCTGCCGGGACACCTGGGCATGCCGCGCGACGGACTTGACCGTCGGTCGCGTTCCCGGTGCTCGTGCGGCTGCCATTGCCGACCCTGCTCCGCCGATGAAGGGTGCCGATGGATAGGTGCTGCGATCGTTCCCCGCGGTTGATCGTTCAAATCAGATTCGCCGACAGTCTGTCTGATGAACGATCAAATTGCTAGCCTGGGCCGGTGTCGGCAGTGGAGGTGGCCCCCCGGGACTCGGCCGTCCGCAGCGAGCAGCCCTATCTGCACGAGCTGGTCACCGTGGTCGCGGCCCCCGCGCTGGTGCTGTCCGAGCCGGACGGCCAGCTGACCGCGCCGGCGAGCGGGGTCTACCTCGCCGACCACCGGGTGCTGTCCCGGCTCGTGGTCACCGTGGACGGGCACGAGCCCGCGCCGGTCCGGGGCCAGTCGACGGACACCGCGACCGCCCGGTTCGTCGGCGTGGCCCGGCACCTCGGCGACGAGGGCCCCGACCCGACCGTGTTCGTGGAGCGGGACCGGACCGTCTCGCCGCACGGCGCGCGCGAGACGATCAGCCTCGTCTCCCGCGCCACCGAGCCGCTCACCTGCACGGTCACCGTCGAGCTCGACTCCGACCTGGCCGCCATGGACGACATCAAGGCCGGCCGGCCGAGCACGGCGCCGCCGATCCGGCCCGAGGTCGGCGAGCCCGGCACGGTCCGCTGGCCGGTCGGCGGCGACATCACCGTGATCGCCACGCTCGCGCCCGCGCCGGACGAGGTCCGGGTCGGGGCGCCGTCGCGGGTGCTGGCCGGCTGGGACGTGACGCTGGCGGCCCGCGGCCGCTGGTCGGTCACGCTGGAGGTCACCGCGACCGCGCCGGGCCGGCCGCCGATCGCGGCCCCGCCGACCCGGGAGCTCTGGCGGCCGCCGACCGTCACCGCGGGCGACCACCGGTTCCCGGCCCTGCTCGACCGGGCCGTCGCCGACCTGGCCGGCCTGCTCGCGGCCGACCCGGACGCGCCGGAGGACCACTACCTCACCGCGGGCGCGCCCTGGTACCTGACGCTGTTCGGCCGGGACTCGATCTGGGCCGCCCGGATGGCGCTGCCGCTGGGCACCGAGCTCGCCGCCGGGACGCTGCGGACGCTGGCCCGCCGGCAGGGCACCCGGCGTGACCCGGACACCGAGGAGGAGCCGGGCAAGATCCTGCACGAGGTCCGGACCGGGCCGGGCGGGATCGACCTCTACTTCGGGACCGTCGACGCGACCCCGCTGTGGATCTCGCTGCTGCACGACGCCTGGCGCTGGGGCCTGCCCGCGGCCGACGTCGAGGCGCTGCTGCCCAACCTGGAGGCGGCCCTGGGCTGGCTGCGGGCCTCGGCCGGCACCGGCTTCGTGAAGTACGCCGACAGCGGCGGCCGGCTGGCCAACCAGGGTTGGAAGGACTCCGGCAACTCGGTGCAGTACGCGGACGGCCGGCTCGCCCCGCCGCCGATCGCGCTCTGCGAGGTCCAGTCCTACTCGTACGAGGCGGCGCGGCAGGGGGCGGACCTGCTCGACGCGTTCGGCCGGGACGGGGGCGCGGGCTGGCGGGACTGGGCCGGTGCGCTGCGGGACCGGTTCCGGGACCGGTTCTGGGTCGAGGACCCGGCCGGGCGGTACCCGGCGATCGCGCTGGACGGCGACGGCCGTCCGGTCGACTCGATCACCTCCAACATCGGCCACCTGCTCGGCTCCGGGCTGCTGGCCGAGGACGAGACCGCGGCCGTGGTCGCCCGGCTGGCCGCGCCCGACCTGGACTGCGGCGTGGGCCTGCGGACGATGTCCTCGCGCTCGGCCGGGTTCAACCCGCTCAGCTACCACGGCGGGTCGGTCTGGGCCCACGACACCGCGATCGCGCTGCGCGGGCTGGCCGCGACCGGGACCGAGGCGGCCCGGGCCACCGCCGCGAGCTACGTGCACGGGCTGCTGGCGGCCGGGGCGGCGTTCGACTTCCGCCTCCCGGAGCTGTACGGCGGGGAGACCGCGGGCGGCGGCCGGCTCCCGCTGGCGTACCCGGCGGCGTGCCGGCCGCAGGCCTGGTCGGCCGCGGCGGCGCTGGTCGTGCTGACCGCGACGCTGGGGCTGGAGCCGGACGTGCCGGCCGGGCGGGTCACGCTGCGGCCGCTGCGCCCCTCCCCCGTCGGCGAGCTGACCGTCCGCGGCCTGCGCATCGCCGGCGAACCGCTCGACCTGCACCTGTCCGCCGACGGGACCGTCGAGATCCTCGCGGCCCCGGCCGGCGTCGAGATCACCCTGCCCTGACGCCGCCCGGCGTCAGGGCAGGCACGACGGTCGGACGCCGCCCGGCCTCGACACCACCCGGGCCCGAGCCCGGCCCAGCGCGTGCCCGGTCCCGGGCCCGGGGACAGGCGCGCCGCCCGGCGGGAAGCGGTGCGGGGCGGCTGCGAGGATCTGCCGGTGGGGATTCTGGGGACCGCACCGTGGCGCCGGGCTCCGGGACTGCTGCTGCGCCGGCCGGCGGTGCTGGCCGCGATCGCCGGGACCTGCGCGCTGCTCGCCATCGCGGCCGCGTCCGGGCCGCTGTTCCTGTCCTCGGCCGGCGCGGCCGCGCTGCAACGCCGGGTCGCCGCGCAGTGCCCGGAGGCCGACCGCCCGGCCGTGGTCGGCGAGCCCGGCCCGGCGACGAGTGCGTCCGTCCGGGCCGCGACCGTCGCCGCCGGCCTGCCCGCCCCGTACGAGGTGACGACCGACCAGATCCGCGCCCCCTTCGGCACCAACCCCGACCGCATGGACCTGACCCTGTACGCGCGGGCCGACGTCTTCGCGCACGTCCGCAAGATCCGCGGCGGCGGCGAGGGCCTCTGGGTCTCCGACCTCGACGCCCGGCGGTACGGCGTGAAGATCGGCGACAGGATCACCATCGGCCGGGTCAGCACCCCGGTCGCCGGCCTGTACGAGGACCTCGCCGGCCCCGGCTTCGGCGGCACGCTCCCGCCGTACTGGTGCACGTGGGAGCAGGCGATCGTGCCGACGCTGGAGAACCGGCCGCCGCCGTTCCTGCTCGCCGACACCCCGACGATGGCCCGGCTGACCGCGGCCTACCTGGCCGGGGACCGGAGGCTGTTCGCCGGCGGCATCGAGACCATCCGGTACGCCGACGTCGACACCGCCGACCTCACGCTGACCGAGGCCGACCGGGTGCTGGCCGGCCAGGCCGCGCTGGCGACCACGCTCGGCGACACGTTCGCCGTCCGCACCGGGTTGACCGACGACCTGCCGGCCGCCCGCGACACCCGCGACGGCGTCCGCGGCGCGATCACCCCGGTCGCGCTGGCCGGCGTGCTGGTCGCGATCCTGCTGGTCGGCGCGGCGGCCTCGTTCTGGGTGGACCAGCGGCGGGCCGAGCTGCGGCTGCTGGACGCCCGCGGCATCGGGCCGCCCGCGATCGCGGCCAAGGCCGGCCTGGAGATGGGCGGGCCGGCGCTGGCCGGGGCCGCGGCGGGCTGGGGCGCGGCGATCCTGCTGGTCCGCGCGGCCGGCCCGGCCCCGCGGCTGGAGCCGGGCGCCGGCTGGCATGCGCTGGAGGCCGTGCTGCCGGCGCTGGCCGGCGGTCTGGCCGCGCTCGCCGCGGTGGCCGCGCTGCGCTCGGCCGAGCGGTCCCGGCCCCGCTCGTTCCCGCCGATCCCCTGGGAGCTGGCGCTGCTCGCGCTGGCCGCCTGGGCGTACGTGTCGATGCGCCGCCGCGGGGCCGTGGTCACCGACGGCCTCGCGGTGGTCCGGGTCGATCCCCGGCTGGTCGCGTTCGGGTTGATCGGCACCGCCGGGGCGGTCCTGCTGCTGGCCCGGGTGCTGACCGCGCTGCTGCCCCGGCTGCGGCGCCGGACCGCGACCGCGTCCACCCCGCTGCACCTGGCCGTCCGGCGGCTGGCCGGGCTGCGGACGGCGACCGCGGCCGTGCTGGTGGCGACCGCGGTGCCGGTCGCGATCCTCGGCTACGCCGGCGCGATGACCCGCTCCACGGACGCCGACGTGATCGCCAAGGCCCGGACGTACGCGGGGACCGAGCACGCGCTGGTGCTCAACGCGACGCCGGCCCAGACGCTGCCGGTCGGCGATACCGGCACCCAGGTCAGCTTCGTCCGGGACGTCGGGACGGTGGCCGGCGCGGACACCGAGGTGCTCGGCATCGACCCGGCCACGTTCCTGCGCTTCGCGTACACCGATCCGTCGATCTTCGGCTCCGGCCTGCCCGGGCTGGTCGGGCGGCTCAGCGGGCCGGGCGTGCCGGCGCTGGCGATCCGGTGCACCGGCTGCGGCTCGCGGGTCCGGCTGACCTCCGGCCAGAGCACGCTGACGGCGACGGTGGTCGGCACCGCGGACCTGTTCCCCGGCATCCGGATCCGCGGCTCCGCGCTGCTGGTGGTGCCGCGGACGGCGCTGCAGGACCTCGATCCGTACTCGAACCGGGTCGAGGAGGTCTGGACCGACACCGCCCACCTCTCCGCCGCGGTCAGCACGCTGACGAAGGCCGGCCGGCCGCCGCTGCGCGAGGTCTCGCCGTCCCAGTTCCTCGGCGCGACCCAGCTGCTGCCGGTGACCTGGACGTTCGGCTACCTGCAGGCGCTGGCCGTGCTCATCGGGCTGATCGGGGTGGCCGGGCTGTTCCTCTACCTGTCCGCCCGGCAACGCTCGACCCTGATCTCCTACGTGCTGCTGCGCCGGATCGGGCTGACCCGGCGGGCCCACCTCGGCTCGCTGGCCGCCGAGCTGGCCGGCGTGCTCGCCGTCGGCTGGCTGCTCGGCGCCGGCTGCGCGATCGCCTTCGCCGCCGCCGTCCGCGGCCTGCTCGACGTGAACCCGCTCTACCCGCCGGGCGGCGTGCTGGTGGTGCCGCTGGCGCTGCTGGCGATCGGTGCCGGCGTCCTGCTGGTGGTCGCGCTCGCCGGGGCGCTGGAGACGCAGCGCGTCGCCGACGCGGCCGAGCCCGCCGCCCTGCTGCGCGGCGCGGACAGCTAGGTCTGTCCGCAGGGAGGCCTGTCAACAGACAGGTCCGTCCACAGACAGGTCTGTCTACAGGCGACGGTCGGCCAGGGCCGGGAACTCCTTGCGGGCGCGGACGGGCAGGTCGGTGTCGATCTCGGCGGTGAGCGTCCCCGGACCGGCGCCGGCCTCGGCCACGACCTCGCCCCAGGGGTCGACGACCGCGCTGCGCCCGGCCAGCTCGACGCCGCCCTGCCGGCCGGCCGCGTTGCAGGCCAGCAGGTAGCTCTGGTTCTCCAGGGCGCGGGACCGCAGCAGCAGCTGCCAGTGCGCGAGCCGGGACAGCGGCCAGGCCGCGGCGACCAGGAACAGCTGCGACCCGGCGTCGACCTGGGTCCGGAACAGCTCCGGGAAGCGCAGGTCGTAGCAGGTCGACAGCGCCACCGACCCGTACGCGCCGACCGCGTCTCCCGGGGTGAGCAGCTCCTGCTCGCGGGAGCCGTACCCGAACAGGTGCACCTTCCGGTACGTGTGCACCAGCGTCCCGGACGGGTCGAACAGCAGGCTGGTGTTGTGCAGGTGCCCGGCCTCGTCCCGCTCGACCATGCTGCCCGCGTGCAGCGTGACGCCGGCCGCCCGGGCCGCCGCGCCCATCGCGGTGACCAGCGGCCCGTCCAGCGGCTCGGCCGTCGCCGCATAGTCGTCGAAGGCGAAGTAGCCGGTCGCCCACAGCTCCGGCAGCAGCACCAGGTCGTCCCCGGCGCGGGCCGCGACCTGCTCGGCCACCCCGGCGACCCGGTCCGCCAGCGGCAGCGAGCCGTCGATCTCGGTCTGGATCAGCGTTACTCGCATGAAGCCTCCCGGCTCCGATCCTAAGGTGGGGCCATGCCGATCGACACCGCCGGACTGTGGGATGCCCTGGCCGGGACGGCCGCCGCCCACGGGCCCGGCCTGGTCGGCCTGGTCACCGAGCACGGGGTGCCGGTCTTCGAGGCGGGCACCGGCGTGGCCGACCTGGACACCGGCCGGCCGCCGACCGCGGACGACCGGTTCCGGATCGGCAGCATCACCAAGACGTACGTGTCCGCGCTGCTGGTCCAGCTGCTGCGGGAGGGCGCGTTCGCGCGCACCGACACGGTG
The DNA here is from genome assembly GCA_035995165.1 of Mycobacteriales bacterium. Classification (NCBI taxonomy): domain Bacteria; kingdom Bacillati; phylum Actinomycetota; class Actinomycetes; order Mycobacteriales; species Mycobacteriales bacterium. Next base: position 32,105 of record DASYKU010000090.1, on the reverse strand, counting down.
GAGCGCTGGCTTCCGGGGCTCGTGCCGGACGGCGACACGATCACCGTCGACCTGCTGCTGCGGATGCGCTCGGGGCTGCCGGACTACGCCTGGCCGCTGCTCGGCCTGCCGCCGGACCTCGGCCGGGTCACCCGCTACTTCCGGCCCGAGGAACTGGTCGCGGTCGCGCTGGCCCAGCCGGACCGCAACCCCCCGGGCGAGTCGTTCCGCTACTGCAACACCGACTACGTGCTGCTCGGGCTGATCGTCGAGAAGGCGACCGGGACGCGGGTGGACGCGCTGCTGCACGAGCGGGTGCTGGCCCCGCTCCGGCTGCACGACACCACGTTCCCGATCGCCCAGACGCGGCTGCACGGCCCGCATGCCACCGGATACCAGCGGATGGAGGCGGCCGCGGCCTACCAGGCGATCCCGGCGGTCTCGCCGTCCGAGGGCTGGACCAGCGGCGCGATGACGGCGACGCCGCGGGACCTGGGCCGGTTCTTCGACGCCCTGCTGGACGGGCGGGTGGTGGACCCGGCGGACCTGGAGACGATGACCGCCCGCACCGAGCCGCTGGAGGACGGGATCTGGCGCGGCCTCGGGCTGGTCCGCTACGAGCGTCCGGACGGGACCGTCGCGTTCGGACACCACGGTGGGGTGCCGGGCTACACCACGATCGCGCTGCGGACCACCGGCGGCCGCACGGTCGTGCTGGCGCAGAACGGGATCGACCTGCACGACGTCCTCACCTCGGACAACCCGTTCGTCGCCGCGGCGCTCGCGGGCGGATGAGGGTGCACGTGCGGCGGCTGCCGTTCGCGGCCGACACCGCGGTGGCGTACCGGGAGCTGTTCGCGCCGGGCTTCTGGCTGGACAGCAGCCTGGCCGTGGACGGGCTGTCCCGGTTCTCCTTCCTCGGCGACGCGCGCGGGCCGCGGGCCGAGCGGATCACCTACCGGGTCGCGGACGGGACCGTCACCGTGGCCGGCCCGGACGGGGTCCGGCAGGAGACCCGGCCGTTCTTCGGCTGGCTGGACGAGCAACTGCGCCGGCGCCGGATCGCCCCGCCGCCGGGGCTGCCGTTCGAGTTCGCGCTCGGCTACGTCGGCTACCTCGGTTACGAGCTGAAGGCCGAGACCGGCGGGACGGCGGCGCACGCGGCGACGACACCCGACGCGGCGCTGGTGTTCGCCGACCGGATGCTGGCCATCGACCACCGGGACGGCGTGAGCTGGCTGCTGGCGCTGGAGGACGACGGCTGGATCGCCGGCACCGCGGCCCGGCTCCGGCCGGCCGAGACACTGTCCACACCGGACGGTCCTCCGCTGGTCGGGATGACCGACGTGCCGTTCCTGCGCCCACGGCACGACCGGCAGGCGTACCGGGCCCGGATCGAGGAGTGCCTGGAGCGGATCCGGGCCGGCGAGTCGTACGAGATCTGCCTGACCACCGAGGTCTCCGCGCCGGTGACCGTCGACCCGCTGCGCACGTACCAGGGCCTGCGCCGGATCAGCCCGGTCCCGTACGGGGCCCTGCTGGAGTTCCCCGGCCTGGCCGTGCTGTCGGCGTCGCCGGAGCGGTTCCTCTCGATCAGCGCGGACGGCGTGGCCGAGTCGCGGCCGATCAAGGGCACCCGCCCGCGCGGCGCCACCCCGGCCGAGGACGCGGCCCTGAAGGCGGACCTGCTCGGCCGGGAGAAGGACCGGGCCGAGAACGTCATGATCGTCGACCTGCTGCGCAACGACCTCAACCGGGTCTGCCGGGTCGGCTCCGTGCACGTGCCCCGGCTGTTCCAGGTCGAGACGTACGCGCCGGTGCACCAGCTGGTCTCGACCGTCCGCGGCAGGCTGCGGCCGGAGTTGTCCGCTGTGGACTGTGTCCGGGCCTGCTTCCCCGGCGGCTCGATGACCGGCGCGCCCAAGATCCGCACGATGGAGATCATCGACGAGCTCGAGGACGGCCCGCGCGGGGTCTACTCCGGCGCGCTGGGCTGGTTCTCCCTCACCGGCGCGGCCGATCTCAGCATCGTCATCCGCACCCTGGTCGCGGCCGGGGACACGGTCTCCTTCGGCGTCGGCGGCGCGGTCACCGCACTGTCCGATGTGGACGACGAGTACGCCGAGACCGTGGTCAAGTCGCGGGCAATGACGACGGCCCTGCTCAGCTCGATTCCCGCGGCACCAGCTTGGGTGGAAAGATCCGCGACGTGATCGGCGCGTCCGGATCGCCGATGCGGTCCAGCAAGGACAGTGTCAGCGCCTTGGCCATCTCCTCGACCGGCTGCCGGATCGTGCTCAGCGCCGGGCGGATCTGGGTGGCGGCGACCGAGTCGTCGAACCCGACCACGCCGACGTCCTCGGGTACCCGCAGCGCGTGCTCGCGCAGCACCGGCACCGCGTCCAGGGCCATCAGGTCGGAGGCGACGAACAGCCCGTCGAACCCGACCCCGCGCCCGAGCAGCTCCTCCATCGCCCGCGCGCCGCTGCCCCGGTCGAAGTCCCCGTACGCAACCAGCTCCGGCCCGTGCGGCAGGCCGTGCGCGGCCAGCGCCTGGGTCCAGCCGCGCAGCCGGTCCTGCCCGGCCGGCATGTCCTGCGGCCCGGCGATCGTGGCGATCCGCCGCCGGCCGCGCTCGACCAGGTGGTCGACGGCCAGCCCGGCGCCGGCCACGCTGTCCACGTCGACGTAGCTGATCGGCAGCGGGCTCAGCGGCCGGGCCGAGAGCACCGCCGGCAGCCGCTCGGCGACCAGGATCCGCGGCAGCGGGTCGGCCGCGTGGGTGGACACGAACAGCACGCCGTCGACGTGCCCGTGCCGCAGGTAGTCCAGCAGCTGCTCGCGGGCCCGCTGGTCCTCGGCCAGCATGAGCACCAGGTGGATGCCCAGCGGCCGCACCACCTCGGTCGCGCCGCGGACCATGCTGGCGAAGAACGGATCGGAGAAGATCCGGGCCTGATCCTCGGACACGACCAGCCCGATCGAGCCGGTGGCCCGGGTGACGAGGCTGCGCGCGGCCCGGTTGGGCTGGTAGCCGGTCCGTTCGATGGCCGAGCGCACGAGCTCCCGCGCCTTCGCGCTGACCCCCGGGGTGTCGTTGATGACCCGGGACACGGTCGACTTGGAGACCCCGGCGACGGCGGCGATCTCCTTGATCGTGGCCGGTGCGTCCGGGGGCCGCGTCATGGGCCCGTTATACCGCGCCCACCCCGCCGCCCGACCGGATGCCGGACTTCTCCCGATCCGCCGCCCTGCGTTGGAACCGTTCCCAGACGCCGCCGCGGCCATGAGCGCGACGATATCCGACAGGATGGCGTGATCACTGCTCCGATTGCGCCGTACGAGTGAGCCGTATTGACCCGCCGAAACATCCTGTTTACCGTACGCCTGGGAACGGTCCCAGTTATTCCCATACACGGGGGGAACTGAGGAGTAGGGAGCCCCGCATGCCGTCAGCCACGTCTCCACCCCGCCGCCGATGGCGGATCATCGCGGCCGGCGGGTTCGCCGCCGCTGCCGTCACCGCCATGGTGGTCGCGGTCCCCAGCCCCGCCGGCGCGGTTCCGGCCCCGCCGGCGGGCTACTCGCTCGTGTTCGGCGACGACTTCAACAGCGCCGCCGGCACCCAGCCCAGCACGGCCAACTGGCTCTACGACACCGGCTTCGGCTACCCCGGCGGCGCGACCAACTGGGGCACCGGCGAGGTCGAGCGGATGACCAGCGACCCGGCCAACGTGAGCATGGACGGCGCCGGCCACCTCGCGATCACCCCGCGCCGCGACGCCGCCGGCAACTGGACCTCGGCCCGGATCGAGACCCAGCGCACCGACTTCCAGCCGCCGGCCGGCGGGAAGCTGCGCATCGAGGCCTCCATCCAGCAGCCGAACGTCTCCGGCGCCGCGGCCGCGGGCTACTGGCCGGCGTTCTGGAGCATGGGCGCCCCGGCCCGCCCGGTCGGAGCGACCAACTGGCCGAGCATCGGCGAGATCGACATCATGGAGGACATCAACGGGCTCAGCTCGGTGTTCGGAACCCTCCACTGTGGACCGTCCATTCCGGGCACCTGCAACGAGACCACCGGCTTCGGCAGCGGGCAGGTCGCCTGCCCCGGCTGCCAGACCAGCTTCCACACGTACGGCGTGGAGTGGGACAAGAGCGTCACCCCGGAGACGCTGCGCTGGTACCGCGACGGCGCCGTCTACTTCTCGCTGAACAAGAACCAGGTCGACGCGGCGTCCTGGACCGCGGCCACCAACCACGGCTACTTCGTCATTCTCAACGTGGCCATGGGCGGCGGCTTCCCGGCCGCGTTCGGCGGCGGTCCCACCGCGGCCACCCAGCCCAACGTGCCCATGCTGGTCGACTACGTCGCGATCTACTCGGCCGGCGGCGGCACGGTCCCGCCGCCCACGAACCCGCCGCCGACCACCCCGCCGCCGACCACGCCGCCGCCGCCGGGCGGGACCGGCGCGTACGGCACGATCCAGGCGGAGTCGTCCAGCGCCCAGAGCGGCACCCAGCTCGAGGCCACCACGGACGTCGGCGGCGGCCAAAACATGGGCTTCATCGGCAACGGTGACTGGGCGCAGTACTCCAATGTGAACTTCAGCAGCACCGCCGCGCACCAGTTCGTCGCCCGAGTCGCATCCGGCGCGGCCGCCGGCGTCAGCGGGCTGATCGAAGTGCGGCTGGACAGCCGGGCCAACGCGCCGGTCGGCAGCTTCGCCGTCGGCAACACCGGCGGCTGGCAGAGCTGGCGCAGCGTCCCGGCGAACATCACGGCCGTCACCGGGGTGCACACGGTCTTCCTGACCTTCACCAGCGGGCAGCCGGCCGACTTCGTGAACGTCAACTGGTTCACCTTCGGGCACTGAGCACGGAAGGCCCGGTACCACCGGGCCGGGGGCGCGAGCCAGCGCGGCAGCGGGCCGCCCCCGGCCCGGATCGGCCTGTTTCCCGCCATCTCCGGGCCCAACGTTGCCGATTCGGTCTTGGTGCGGCAAGATCTTGCGGCACACGGATGCGGCTGACACTGACGCCATTCCGAATGGAATGCCCTCAGGTTCACCCGATCGGGCCGTTCTCCTGCCTCTAAGCCGCAATGTGGTGACGACGAGGTCACAGCGGCCTACTGTGCGCCTTCGTGGAATCACTGCAGGAAAGCGGCCCGGACAGACAGACCGAGGACGAGATCCTCGACTCGCCTGCCTTTCGCGTCGGCCGTTGGGTACTCGGCGGTCTGGCCGCGGTCTACGCGCTGAGCACGCTCCTGCCGAAGAGCTCCGAGCCTGCCTGGGTCGACACCTGGTTCTACGGGGTCGTGATCATGGCGGTCACCCTGGCCGGGTTGATCCGGCCCCTGGTCGTCAAGCGGGACCGGCTGCCCTGGCTGCTGCTCTCACTGGCCACGATCGCCTGGGCGGTCGGCGACCAGTACTGGTCGATCATGTTCTCCGATGCCGACAGCATCCCGGTGCCCTCCCCCGCGGACGTCGGCTACCTCGGCCTCTACCCGCTCGCGTACGTCGGGTTGATCCTGCTGGCCCGCGCGGTCCTGCAGCGTGTCCCCGCGTCCGTGCTGCTGGACGGCCTGGTCACCTCGCTCGCCGTCGGCGCGCTGTTCTCCGCGTTCACGGTCAAGCAGATCATCTCCGGGGTCGACGGCTCGACCGCCGCGGTGATCACCAACCTGTCGTACCCGGTGGGTGACCTGATCCTCATCGTGGTCGCGGTCGCGACGCTGTCGATGGTCCGCTGGCGGGCCGAGCCGGTCTGGTGGCTGCTGGTCGCCGGGTTCGGGCTGTTCGCGATCGCGGACACGGCCTACCTGCTCGGCTCCAACACCTGGTACACCGACGGCTCCTGGGTCGACGGCACCTGGATGGTCGGCATCGCGCTGGTGCCGCTGGCCGGCTCGCTGCGCCGCCGGGCCGCCCCGGCCGCCATCGGCGGGTTCGCCGCGCTGCTGGTGCCGATCCTGTTCTCGCTGGCCGCGCTCGTCGTGCTGGTGGTCAGCGCGTTCGTCGACCTGCACCCGATCACGGTCATCCTGGCCGCGGCCTGCCTGCTCGCCGCCGGCGGCCGGACCGCGCTGACGTTCGAGCAGACCCGGGCGCTGGCCCGCAGCCGGACCGAGGCCCGGACCGACGAGCTGACCACCGTCGGTAACCGGCGGGTGCTGGACGACGAGCTGCCCGCGCTGGCCGCGGGCGCCGTCGCCGGCCGGCCGCTGCTGGTGAGCATCGTGAGCATCCGGCACCTCTCGGAGATCAACGAGACCCTCGGCTACGAGTACGGCGACGGGCTGCTGGGCGCGCTGGGCGGCCGGCTCCGCGAGCAGGTCGGCGACCGGGCCGTGCCGGCCCGCCTCGGCGGGGCCGAGATCGCGCTGCTGCAGCCGTTCGACGGGCACCTGGCCCGGGCCGAGCAGTCGGTCCGCGACCTGCTCGCGGCCGTCGCCACCCCGGTCCGGCTCTCCGGCGTCGAGGTCGAGATCGAGCTGTCCGCGGGCCTGGCCGCGAGCCCCATGCACGCCACCGACAGCCGCGACCTGCTGCGCTGCGCCGGCGACGCGCTGCGGCGGGCCAAGGCGACCGAGTCCGAGGTCGAGGTCTACGACCCGGCCCAGGACATCGGCCGCGACTTCGGCCCGCGACTGCTGCCCGAGCTGATCAACGCGCTGGAGACCAACCGGATCGTGGCCTGGTACCAGCCCAAGGTCGACCTGGCCAGCGGGGCCGCGGTCGAGCTGGAAGCCCAGCTGCGCTGGGTGCACCCGGAACACGGCGTGCTGGACGCGGCCACCCTGCGGCCGCTGGCCGCCCGGGCCGGCCTCACCCGGCGGCTGACCAGGGTCATGCTCACCGAGGCCGTCCGGCGCTGCGCCTGGTGGCAGGCCGCCGGCGTGCAGCTCGGCGTCTCCGTCGATCTCACCACCGCCGACGTGCTCGACAGCCGGCTGCCGTACGAGCTGGCCCGGCTGGTCAGCGAGGCGGGCGTGCCGCCGGCCTCGATCCAGCTGGAGCTGGCCGAGGACCTGCTGCTGGTCGACCCGGGCCGGACCCGCCGGGCGCTGAACCAGTTCCGGACCCTGGGCGTCCGGCTGGCGCTGGACCACTACGGCCGGTCCGCGCCGTCGCTGACCCGGCTGCGCACGATGCCGGTGCAGGAGCTCAAGCTGGACCGCTCGTTCGTGGCCTCGGTGCTGCAGAGCGGGCCGGACGAGGCCGTCGTCCGGTCCACCATCAGCCTGGCCCAGTCGCTCGGCATCCGGGCCGTCGCCGACGGCGTGGACACCAACGACCTGCTCGGCCGCGTCCGGTCCTACGGGGTGCGGGCCGTGCAGGGGGCCGCAATCGGCGACCCCATGTCGCCGACCGTGCTGGCCGAGTGGCTCGGCACCGGGACACCGGAGATCGATCCGGTGCGGACGCCCGCGCCAGCGCCGACCGGATGACGGCCGTCGCGAACCAACCGGTTCGCGCGGTGACACGGGGCGTCGGGGAGGAGACCCGTGCTGCCGCCGCGCGGTCAGGACCGGTGCCGAAGACCACCCCGCTGACGCTGCCGGCCGGCATCGCCCTGGATGCCGGCGCCCAACGCGGCTGGAGTCCCGTCCCGCCGGCGCCGTCCCGGTTCCCCGGCTGGGGCTGGGCGGTCGACCGGGCCGGGCGCGGCTGGACGACGGCGGGTGCGCCGTCGATCCGCCGGCCGGCCCGGCTGGCGGTGGTGGTCCGGGACAAGCTGCGCGAGTGGGGCCGGCGCTACCTGCTGGCCGAGATCGTCGGGACGATCGCCGCGCTCAGCGCCGCGCTCACCGTGCACGCGGCCACCGGGTCGCTGGCCTCGGCCGCGCTGGCCGGGTCGGTGGCCGAGAGCATCGCGTACTACAGCGTGGTGCTGCGGCGGACGCTGCCGGAGCTGTTCGCCCGGCACGCCGGCCACCGGCCCGTACGGCGGCTGTTGCGGACCGGGCGCGACCTCGTCACCGAGGTCTCCGACTTCCTGGCGGCCGAGCTGGCCGACACGCTGCTGGTCCGGCCCGGGTTGATCTACCTCGCCGCCGGCTGGGCCGGGTCCGGCGTGGTCTGGGGCCTGCTGATCGGCAAGCTGCTGGCCGACGTGGGCTTCTACGCCGTCGTCATTCCCTCGTACGAACTGCGGAAGAGGCTGATCAAGCGATGACCGACCCGTTGGCCGCCGACCGACTGGCCCGGCTGCCCGGGCCGACCCCGTTCCTGGTCGTGGACCTGGACCGGGTGGCAGCCGCCTACCTGGGCTTCACCGCCGCCCTGCCGGGCGTGGACGTGCACTACGCGATGAAGTGCAACCCGGACGAGCGGATCCTGGAACGGCTGCACGGTCTGGGCGGCCGGTTCGAGATCGCCTCGGTGGCCGAGCTGCGGACGCTGGTCGAGATCGGCGTCGACCCGGCCGACGTGCTTTACAGCAACCCGGTCAAGCCGGCCTCCCACATCGCCGAGGCCTGGGCGGCCGGGGTCCGCCGGTTCGCCTTCGACGGCCGGGCCGAGCTGGCCAAGCTGGCCGCGCACGCCCCCGGCGCCTGCGTCTACGCCCGGCTGCGGACGTTGCTGGGCGGCAACACGGTGCCGAGCGAGGGCAAGTTCGGGGTCGACTCGGCCCAGGCGGTCGCGCTGCTGCGGGCGGCCCGGGACGCGGGCCTCCGGCCGTACGGGCTGGCCTTCCACGTCGGCTCCCAGATGCTCGCCCCCGCGGCCTGGGACGCCGCCCTCCGGCAGGCCGGGACGGTGCTGACCGAGCTGGCCGCGGAGGGGATCCGGCTGGAGCTGCTCGACCTCGGCGGCGGCTTCCCGGCGCGGTACGCGGACGCCGAGCCGCCGCCGCTGGCCGACTTCGCCGCCGTCATCAGTACCGGGATCGCGCGGTACCTGCCGTACCGGCCGCCGGTGCTGGCGATCGAGCCCGGCCGGGCGCTCGCGGCCGAGGCCGGGGTCATGGTCGCGACCGTGATCGGGCTGGCCGAGCGGGCCGGCCGGCGCTGGGTGCACCTGGACGTCGGCGCGTTCAACGGGTTCATGGAGGCTCTGGAGAGCGGCAACCAGCTGCGCTTCCCGGTCACCGACTCGCGCGGCTCGGCCGACCGGGAGCCGGCCCACCTGACCGGGCCGACCTGCGACAGCCAGGACACGATCATGTTCGACGTGCCGCTGTCGGTGGACCTCGAGGTCGAGGACCGGGTCTTCCTCGGGACCGCGGGCGCGTACACGACCAGCTACGCGAGCGACTTCAACGGCTTCCCGGTGCCCCGGACGTACACGTCGGTGCTGGTCGACGCCTGAGCGGCTAGCGCCAGCTGACGATCCGGACGGTCGAGCCCTCCGGGGTGGAGCGGACCTGGACCAGGTCGCAGATCTGGTTGGCCAGCCAGAGGCCGCGCGCGTCGGGCTCGGCCCCGCGCGGGCGGACCCGCCCGGCCATCGGGTCGTCGACCGGGTCCGGGTCGCGGATCTCGCAGATCAACGCGCTCGGCTCGGCCCAGACCCGCAGCGTGCAGCCCGGGACCGCGGCCGCCGTGGTCTCCCGCACGGCCAGCGACAAGGCCCAGGTCCGCTCGGCGTTGAGCCCGGCCGCGCCGGCGTGCTTGCCGATCAGCGCGGCGATCTCGGTCGGGCCGGCCGGCAGCGCGATCCCGTCGGTGCCCGGCTCGGGCTCGAGCAGGCCGGCCGCGAACAGGTCCTCGACGTGCTGCATCCCGCCGTACGTCCGGGAGCCCTTGAGCGAGTCCGAGTCGACCAGGATCGGATGGCTGCGGGCGGCCTCGGCCAGCTCGTCGTCGGTCAGCGCGCAGACGTCGTACGGACAGCGCAGCCACATCGGGGTGTCCGGGTCGACGGCCACGTTGAGCAGCGCCTCGTGCAGCTGGGCCTCGACGATCTCGGTCGGCCGGCGGCCACTCCAGATCGGCTCGCCGATGCCGCGCACCGGCCGGCTGTCCCGGCAGAAGTCGTCCAGGAACTTGCGCCAGCCCGGGATGATCCGGGCCGGGTTGTGCCCGAGCTCGACCATGTCCACGAAGATCACGCTCGCGCCGTCGGAGCCGAGCGCGTCCCGCAGCGGCGGCAGCTTGTCCCCGCGGACGGCAACCATGACGGGCTGGTCCGCGGCGAGACCGTCGCGCACGAAGGGCACGAGGCCCGCGAGGAAGTCGTCCTCGCCTCCGTAGAAGAAGGCCTCATGCCGGTACGAGCTGTGCTGCCTGATGCTGGTCATCACCCGTCCGGAGGGGTCGGTGGGCGTGCGGCAGCCATGCTACGACACCCCGGGGGCTTTCGTGGTGGACGGGTTTCCGCCCACCACTATCCCTTGGGTGTCAGTTGTCCGGGTAGCGGGACGGCGGAAAGTCGGGACGCTCGCCGCCGCTGGACAGCAGACCCTTCTCGGTCTCCACGTCGATCTCGGCCCGCTCGTCCTGATACTGCTCGGTTTCGGTGATGTCGACCGGCACCGGGTCGTCGGTCGCGGCCGGCACGTCGCCGGGGTCGTAGGCGTCGATGCCCGCGTCCACCCGCTCCTGCTCGGTCCGCTCGGCGAGCGCGTCGTCGTCGAGCCGTTCCGGGGCGCCGCCGTGCTCGCGCCGGTCCCGCCGGACCTCCGGCGGGCCGGGGGCCGACATCACGTCCTCCCGCACGTCCTCACCGCTGCGCAGGTCGTCCTCCCGAGCCATCAGAAACCTCCGAAGTCACCGCCGCCGAAGTCACCTCCGCCGAAGTCGCTACCGCCTCCGTCGAAGCCTCCGGCGTCACCGTAGCCGCCGCTGTCGCCGGCGGCATCACCGCCGCCGCCTCCGCTGTCACTTCCGCCGTCACCTCCGCCGTCGGCGGATGCATCCGTGCCTTCCCCGCTGTCGTTGAAGTCGAACATCGCGTCCGCGATCGCCGTACCGATGAATGCTCCGGCTACGCTGGCCAGCAGGCCACCGGCGATCAGACCGCCCATGCCGATGCCGCCGGCCCGGCCGCCGCCGCCGAGCACCCGCTCCATCGTGCCGGGCTGGCGCATCTCGGCCCGGGTCGCCATCCGGGCCAGCGACCGCGGGTCGTCGGACTGGGCCCGCTCCCCCGGCGGGACCTCGGCCGACAGCTCGGCCAGGACCTGCTGCCGCTGCTGCGGGGTCAGCTTCTCGAACGCCTCGGCGTGCGCCTGCTCGACCTGCTCCGGCGGGGCGGTGCGCAGCATGTAGCGGTAGCGCTCGATCGCGCGCTCGTCGTCGGTCTGCGCCGGCTCGGCCTGGGGCCCGGGCGCGTTCCAAGCCTGCCGCGGTCGTTCCTCGCGGCCGAGCAGGCGGTCCAGGAGTCCCACGTCGTGTCATCTCCTCATGTCGGGGTCATCTGACCAACGTAGGAGGCAGCCTTGGGAGTTCCTTTAGAGCAGCCCGTCCAGCAACCCAGGATCACCGACCCGCCGGAACCACTCCGTGCCGTACGCGGCGGTGAACCCGACCCGGCGGGTCGCCGCGGCCGGGATCTGGGAACCGTGCGCGGCCATCGCCCGGCGCTTGGCCCGCAGCTCGGCCGGGTCGGCGACCACGACGGTGCTCACGTCGTCCCGGCCGATCCGGGCCCCCGCGGCCGCGTCGACCAGGTGGGGGCGGCGGGTCCGCGGCCGGTCGGCCGCCACCGTCGCCTCGTACGCGGTGATCCGGGCCAGCCGGGCGGCCGCGGCCCCGGCCCGGTGCACGGCGAGGTGGTCGGGGTGGCCGTAGATGCCGTCCGGGTCGTAGTGGACCAGCGCCTCGGCGTTCTCCCGGTGGCAGAGCTCGGCCAGCCGGGTCGCCAGTCGCTCGACCGGGGCGGCGGCCAGCGCGTCCGGGTGGGCGTTGTCGTCCCAGCCGGCCATGCCGGAGTCGCGGTGGCCGAGCAGGACCAGCCGGGCCACGCCGAGGGTGGCGGCGGCCGCCTCCAGCTCGTCGCGGCGCCGGGTGGCCAGCGTCTCGCCCTTCCTCAGCGGGCGCAGCACCGGGCCGAGCTCACCGGCGGTCGCGGTGACCAGCACGACGCGGGCACCCCGGTCGGCCAGCCGGCGCATGGTCACGGCGGTGAAGATCGCCTCGTCGTCGGGATGGGCGTGCAGGACGACGGCCGTGCGCCCGGACAGGACGTCGGAACGGGTACGGACAGGAGCCAGAACGGCGGACACGGCTGCTCACAGGGGGCGTGACGGGCGGCGGACACCTCGGCCGGCCGCGGTGCACGGTCCGGCGGTGTCAGCGACAGCGCTGGTCGAAGTGGTGGGCTCGGCGGCCCACCCAGTACGACCCGTCCACGGTCACGCCCGGTATCCAACCACACCCCCGCCCACCGCCCGCGCCCTTCACCGTGCCGATGGGCTCCGGACCCGCCTCTCCTCCCGCGCCTCCCGCGCCGACCTTCGGGATCGCGCGTCGGTGGCCGACGCCCCACCTCTCCTTCCGTCCTCCCGCGCCGACCTTCGGGTCGCGTCTGCGCGTCGGTGGCCGACGCCCACCTCCTCACCCGCGCCGCGGACCCTTCGGGTCCGCGGGTGGCGTCTGCGGGTGGCCGGCGTTCCACCTCACCTCCCGCGCCGCGCGGACCCGGAAGGGCCCGCGCGTGGGGTCCGCGTGTCGGTGGGCGACGCTCCGGGAGGGGTTGACGAGTTCGAACGTGTGTTCGAACATCGACCCATGGCGGCGGTGGTGTCGGCGCCCGCGCAGCGGGCCCGGCCGGAGACGGTCGGACGGTCCGAGGGCGACCGCCCGCTGCCGGTGCTGCCCGCGCTGGAGCCGCTGTTCAGCACCGGCGGGCTGCGCCGCGGCTCCGCGGTCAGCGTGCGCGGCTCGGCCTCCCTGCTGCTCGCGCTGCTGGCCGGGCCGTCCGGCCGCGGCGCCTGGTGCGGCGTGGTCGGGCTGCCCGGCCTGGGCCTGGTCGCCGCGGCCGAGGCGGGCGTCGCGCTGGACCGGCTGGCGCTCGTACCCGACCCCGGCCGGGACTGGGCCGCGGTCGCCGCCGCCCTGCTCGATGCGATGGAGGTAGTCGTCGTCGCCCCGCCGGGCCGGGTCGCGGACGGGGACGTCCGCCGGCTGGCGGCGCGGGCCCGGCAACGCGGCGCGGTCCTCGTGCCGTACGGTCCGGCGGCCTGGCCCGGGGCCGAGCTGCGGCTGAGCCTGACGTCCGGGACCTGGGAGGGGCTCGGCGACGGGTCCGGGCACCTGCGGTCCCGGCGCGTGACGGTCCGGGGCGAGGGCCGCGGGTCGGCGGCCCGGGCCCGCGAGCTGGCGCTCTGGTTACCGGCCCCGGACGGCGCGATCCGCCCCGCCGACGAACCCACCCTCCGAGCCGTCCCACCCGTGTCGGCACTCCCGTCCGCCCCGGCGGTCGCGGACGAGCCGGGACCCGCAGCGCCGGCCCCGCACCTGCACGCGGTCCCCGACCTCACGCCCCCACCGCCGTCCCCGCCCACCGCGCGCCCGGCCCCCGCCGCTTCCCCGACCACCGCCGCTTCCCCGACCACCGCCGCTTCCCCCACTGCCGCCGCTTCTCCCACCGCAACCTCATCCCCGACCGGCGCCGCATTCCCGGCCGGCGCCCCATCCCCGGTGCCGCCCGCTGCCGCCGAGAGCTCGGAGCCGGAGCCCGTCGTCCGGACGCCGTCGATCGACGCGTTGTGGCAGGACGTGACGCACCGGACGGGCCACGTCCCGACCCGCACGGCTCCGGCCCGCGCCGTCCCGGCCCGCACCGTCCCGACCCGCACCGTCCCGGCCCGCGCGCACCCGAGACCCCGTCCAGCCGGTCACCCCGTGCCGGCTGGGCGGACCGCCCCGGCCGGGGGTGGTCCCCCGGTACCCCCACCCCCGGCCGTGGGCACGGGCCGCCGCCCGGCCGTCCCTCCCGACGTACTCGCCCGCCTCCGCCCCGCCTCCACCCTCCCCCGCCCACCCCGCCCCGGCTCCCCCCACCCGACCCCGGCCGACCCGGGTCTCCCCGCCCGGCCTGGGCCGCCCCGCCCGGCCGGCACTCCCCTCCGGCCGGGAACCGCAGGGCCGGCGCGAACCGGAACCGCCGGCGCCACACGAACCGGAACCGCGAGCCCGGCGCGGGCCGGACCCGCGCCGGTTGCGGAGGGGTGACCGTGCCGGTGCGTACGGTCGTGGTCCGGTGTCCGGACTGGCCGGTGATCAGCGCGATGGCCGCGTCGGGCGTGGACGCCGAGGGCGCCCGGCAGATCCCGGCCGCGGTGATCTACGCCAACCGCGTCGTGTCGACCACGCCGGCCGCCCGGGCCGAGGGCGTCCGCCGCGGCCTGCGCCGCCGGGAGGCGCAGGCCCGCTGCCCGCGGCTGGTGGTGCTGCCGCCGGACCCGGCCCGGGATGCGCGGGCGTTCGAGCCGGTGGTCGCCGCGGTCGCCGAGCTGGCGCCGGGGGTGGAGGTGATCCGCCCGGGCCTGTGCGCGGTCGCCGCCCGCGGCCCCGCGCGGTACTTCGGGGGCGACCGGGCGGTGGCCGACCGGCTGGCCCGCTACCTGGCCGAGCGCACCCGGGCGACCGCCCTGGTCGGGGTCGCCGACGGCCGGTTCGCGGCCGCGCTGGCGGCCCAGCAGGGCATCGTGGTGCCGCGCGGCGGGTCCCGCCAGTACCTCGCGCCGTACCCGGTGGAGGCCCTCGGCGTCGTCGACCTGCCCGACGTGCTGCGCCGGCTGGGACTGCGCACGCTCGGCGCGTTCGCGGAACTGCCGCCGCGGGACGTGCTGGCCCGGTTCGGTCCGGACGGCGCCCGCGCGCACCGGCTGGCCCGCGGCCTCGACGACCGCCCGCTCGCGGCCCGGCCGGCCGACCCGGAGCTGGCCGTGCAGACCGAGCTGGACCCGCCGGTGGAGCGGGTCGACACGGCCGCGTTCGCGGCCAAGGCGCTGGCGGAGGAGCTGCACGAGGGGCTGGCCCGCCGCGGTCTGGCCTGCACGCGGGTGGCGATCGAGGCCCAGACCGAGCACGGCGAGCAGCTGACCCGGCTCTGGCGGCACGAGGGCGTCCTGACCCCGGCGGCGATCGCGGACCGGGTGCGCTGGCAGCTGGACGGCTGGCTGTCCGGCTCGGCCCGGGCCCGGCCCGGCGCCCCCGCCCCCGGCACCCCGCCGGTGCCGCTGGCGGTGATCGGCGCCGGCGGCTCCGCCCCGGCCCCGCCCGGCGAGCGGCCGACCGCCGGGATCGTGCTGCTGCGGCTGGTGCCCGACGAGGTGATGCCGTACGGCGGGATGCAGCTCGGTCTCTGGGGCGGCATGGGCGAGGCCGACGAGCGGGCCGGCCGGGTGCTGGCCCGGGTCCAGGGCATGCTCGGCCCGGACCGGGTGCTCACCGCGGTGCTCGGCGGCGGCCGCGACCCGGACGACCAGATCCGGCTGGTCCCGTGGGGCGACGAGCGCCGCCCGGACCGGCCACCGGACGAGCCCTGGCCGGGCCGGCTGCCGGCGCCGTCCCCGGCCACCGTGCTGCCCGACCCGATCCCGGTCGAGGTGACCGACCGGGAAGGTGCGCCCGTCGGGGTGACCGACCGCTACGTGGTGACCGCGCCCCCGGCCCGGCTCGCGATCGCCGGCCGGCCGGCACTGGAGATCGTCTCCTGGACCGGCCCGTGGCCGGCGGACGAGCGCTGGTGGGACCCGCCCACGGCCACCCGCCGGGCCCGCTTCCAGCTCGTCGGCACCGACGGCACGGCCTGGCTCGTCACCCGCGACGCCACCACCTGGCGGCTGGAGGCGACCTACGACTGAGCGACGTCCGGCGCGCCGGTGATCTCCAGGGACCGGCTCCACAGCGAAGCCCGGACCGCCGGGTCGTACGCCTGGGCGTCGGCCCGGGCCTCCCGCTGCCGGTCGTAGAAGCGCCCGGTCACACCGGCCCGCTCGGGATCGCCGATCGCCCGCAAGATCGAGGCGACCCCGATCTCCAGCGCGTCCTCCGAGCCGCCGTGCTCCTCCAGCACCATCTTGGTCGGCATGTGCGTACCCGGGTGCACGCAGTTGACCGTGACCTCGGCGGCCGGCAGCCGGGACGCGAGCTCGAACCCGGAGATGATCTGCGCCAGCTTGCTCTGCCGGTACGCCCGGGACCCGCTGTAGTCGCGTTCCAGCATGAGATCGCCGAAGTCCAGCGGGTGTTGCCCGAGCGAGGCCACGTGCACGATCCGGGCCGGCGCCGCGGCCCGCAGCACCGGCAGCAGCGACTGGGTGAGCAGGAACGGCGCCAGGTAGTTCACCGCGAACCGCAGCTCGAAGCCGTCCCGGCTCTCGGCCCGGCTCCGCCCGACCGGCAGCCCGGAGCCGATCCCGGCGTTGTTGACCAGCACGTCGATCCGGTCGGTCGAGTCCAGCACGGCGGCGGCCAGCGCCCGGACCTCCTCCAGCGCCGAGAAGTCGGCCCGGAAGGTCCTGGCCCCGCCGGCGACGGCATCGAGCTTGGCCTGGTCCCGGCCGTGCAGCAGCAGCGTCGTCCCGGGTCCGGCGAGCCGCCCGGCGAGCGCGCGGCCGAGCCCGTCGGTGGCCCCGGTGATGAGGATGGTCGTCACCGATCCCAGCCTGCCAGACTGCCGCATGAACCCGGCCGAGGTCGTACGAACCCTGTGGGAACGGATCGAGGCCCGGGACTGGGCCGGCTTCGCCGCGCTGCTGGCCGCCGACGTCCGGCTGACGTACCCGGTCAGCGCCGAGCGGTTCCAGGGCCGGGACGCGCTCGTCGCGATCAACGCCGAGTTCCCGGAGGGCTGGTCGATACACATCCTGCGGATCGTCGCCGACGGCGACACCGTGGTGTCGGAGGTGTCGGTCCCGATGGGCGCGGACGACCACCGCGCCGTGACCTTCTGGACCGTACGGGACGGGCTGGTCACCGAGGCCGTCGAGTACTGGACCGTGGCCGGCGGCGCGGAGCCCGCGGCCTGGCGCGCGCCCTACAGGATCTGATCCGGCTCGGGCTGCGGCTCCGGCACCACCTCGAGCTCGGGGTCACCGGTCCGGTACGTCCGCAGCGCCGGGATGGTCAGCGCGAGCAGCGCCGCCCCGGCCACGCAGCTGACCCCGCCGATCACCGCGCTCGCCCCCGGCGTCAGGACCGAGCCGAGCACGCCGGCCCGGAAGTTGCCGAGCTGCGGCGCGGCCGCGCCGGTGACGAACTCGGCCGAGCTCGTCCGGCCCCGCAGGTGATCCGGTGTCGCCGTTTGCAGCACGGTGGAGCGGAACACCACGGTGAGCACGTCCGCGACGCCGGCGAGCACGAGGAACGTCAGCGTGAGCGTCAGCGAGTGGGCCAACCCGAATCCGACCAGCCCGAGACCCCAGCCGACACCGCAGAAGACCATCGCCCGCCCCGGCCGGGCCACGTGCGAGACCGGTCCCGACAGGGCCGTGCCGAGGATGCCGCCGGCGGCCAGGCCCGCGGTGAGCAGGCCGAGCGTCTGCGGCGCGCCGCCGAACCGGTCGGCGTTGATCGCCGGGAACAGCGCGATCGGCATCCCCAGCGCGGTCGCGGACAGGTCCGACAGCAAGGCGCCCAGCACGACCTTGCGCCGGACGATGAACCGGAACCCGTCGCCGACCGCGCGCAGGCTGACCGCGGCCCGGGCCCCGTCCGGCGGCATCGGCGGGAGGCGGAACACCGCGTACAGCGCCGCGGTGAAGCTGACGGCGTCGATCAGATAGCAGAACCGCAGGCCGCCGGCGGCGGTGATGACCCCGGCCAGCGGCGGTCCGGCGATGAGGCTCAGGTGCATCGAGAGCATGGTGATCGCGGCGCCGGCCGGGATCAGCTCGCGCGGCAGCAGCCGGGGCGTGAACGTCCGGCGGGCCGGGCTGTTGATCGCCGACAGCAGGTACTGCAGGGCGACCAGGCCGTAGAGCAGCCAGACGCTGCGCTGGCCGGCGAACGCCTGGACCGCGAACAGCCCCGACACCGCGGTCAGCCCGGTGCTGGTCAGCAGCACGAGCTTCCGGCGGTCGACGGCGTCGGCGAGCGTGCCGGTGAGCAGCCCGGCCGAGATCGACGGGATCGCCGCGGCCAGGCCGACCCCGCCGACCGCGGCGGAGGACCCGGTGAGCGTGTACACCTGCAGCGCGACCGCGAACGTCGTCATCTGTCCGCCGAGCTGCGAGATCGTCGTCGACACCGCGAGCCGGCGGAAGTCGGCCGACGCGCGCAGCGGCCGGACGTCGAGCAGGATCCTAGGCACCGCCCAGCACCTCGCGATGGGCGGCGACATCGGCGGCCAGCACCTCCCGGTGGGCGGCGACGTCGGCGCCCAGCACCTCCCGGTGGGCGGCGACGTCGGCCGAGGCGCCGGGATCCCGGGCCGCGGCGGCCATCCGGTCCCGGAACGGCCGCCGCTCCAGCGCGGCCCGCAGGTCGGTCACGAACGTCGAGAGCGGGTACGGCAGCTCGGCGTCGAGGCCGGCCAGCGCGGCCGCGGTGACCTCCCACTCGGCCCGGATCGCCGGCAGCGCCTGCCGGGCCCGGTCGGTGAGCGCGACGATCCGCTCCCGCGCGTCGGCGCCGACCCGCTGTGCGGCCCAGCCCGTACGCACCATCGCGGCCACGCTCTGACTGGCGGCCGAGTGCGTCACCCCGGTCGCCGCGGCCAGCTGCCGGACGCTGGCCGGTCCCTCCGCGAGGACGCGGACGTACGGGGAGAAGCGGCCGCGGTAGCCGGTCAGGCCGAGCTCGGACAGCGCCGTGCCCACATCCGAGTCCATCTGCTCGAACAGCGTGCGCAGCTCGGTCCCGACCGCGCGGGCGGGCACGAAATCAGTCACGTCCGCGAACCCTAACAGCACTGTCGTAACTGAAATCGGCCTTGACGGTTCGAACATGCGTTCGAGTAGCCTGGGCTGCGTCGAGAGGCATCGACTGGCGTCGGAAGGCGTGCAGAAGCGGGGAGGAGTCGGTGATGGGCTGGAACAACCCACCGATCCCATGGGCCGAGCTGGAGCGCACGCTGTCCGGTCGCCGCCCGGGCGGAACGCACCCCGGCGACGGCGGGGACAGCCCGGCCTGGTCCCGTCGCCGCGAAGACTACGTCGCCCCGCCGGCCACCCCGGCGCCGGTCCCGGACGAGGACCGGGTGCCGTTCGCCGAGCTGCACTGCCACTCCAACTTCAGCTTCCTCGACGGCGCCAGCCACCCGGAGGAGCTGGCCGAGGAGGCCGCCCGCCTCGGCCTGGACGCGATCGCCCTCACCGACCACGACGGGATGTACGGGGTGGTCCGGTTCGCCGAGGCCGCCCGCGTCCACGGGGTGAAGACCGTCTACGGCGCCGAGTTGTCCCTCCGGCTGACCGAGCCGCAGGGTGGCCACGCCGACCCGGAGGGCGACCACCTGCTCGTGCTGGCCCGCGACGCCGAGGGCTACGGCCGGCTCTGCCACCAGATCAGCGCGGCCCAGCTCGGCGGCGGCACCAAGGGCCGCCCGATCTACGACGCGGACGAGCTGGCCGGCGCGCACGACGACCACTGGCTGGTCCTCACCGGCTGCCGCAAGGGCGCCGTCCCGGCGGCGCTGGCGGCCGGCGGCCCGGCCGGGACGGACGCGGCCGACCGCGCGCTGGACGAGCTGGTCGGCCGGTTCGGCCGGGCCAACGTCGCGGTCGAGCTCTGGCACCACGGCAACCCGCTCGACGACGCCCGCAACGACGCGCTGGCCGAGCTGGCCGGCCGCCGCGGGCTGGTCACCGTGGCCACCGGCAACACGCACTACGCCTCCCCCCGGCGGCGGAGGCTGGCGACCGCGCTGGCCGCGGTCCGGGCCCGGCGCAGCCTGGACGAGATGGACGGCTGGCTGCCCGCCGCCGGCACCGCGCACCTGCGCTCCGGGGCGGAGATGGCGGCCCGGTTCGCCCGCTTCCCCGGCGCCGTGCAGCGGGCCGCCGAGCTCGGCGTGGCCTGCTCGTTCGACCTGAAGCTGGTGGCGCCGCAGCTGCCGGACTGGGACACCCCCGACGGGCACGACGAGATGAGCTGGCTGCGCGAGCTGACCCTGGCCCGCGCCGTCCGGCGGTACGGCTCACCCGACGCGGAGCGGGTGCCCGGGGCGTACAAGCAGCTGAGGTACGAGCTGGACATGATCGCGCGGCTCGACTTCCCGGGTTACTTCCTCATCGTCAGCGAGATCGTCGACTTCTGCGCGGAGAGCGGGATCCTCTGCCAGGGCCGCGGGTCGGCCGCCAACTCCGCGGTCTGCTACGCGCTCGGCATCACCGCCGTCGACCCGGTGGCGTACGGGCTGCTGTTCGAGCGGTTCCTCGCCCCGGACCGGGACGGCCCGCCGGACATCGACCTGGACATCGAGTCCGGCCGCCGCGAGGAGGTCATCCAGCACGTCTACGAGCGGTACGGGCGGGATCGCGCGGCCCAGGTCGCCAACGTGATCACGTACCGGCCGCGGATGGCCGTACGGGACATGGCCCGCGCCCTCGGTTACGCGCCGGGCCAGCAGGACGCCTGGTCCAAGCAGATCGAGCACTGGGGGCCGCTCACCGACACCGTCGACCACGACATCCCCGGGGAGGTCGTGGAGCTGGCCACCGAGCTGATGCACTTCCCGCGGCACCTCGGCATCCACTCCGGCGGCATGGTCATCTGCGACCGGCCGGTGGCCGAGGTCTGCCCGGTGGAGTGGGCCTCGTTCACCGACCGCTCGGTGCTGCAGTGGGACAAGGACGACTGCGCGGTCGCCGGGCTGGTGAAGTTCGACCTGCTCGGGCTGGGCATGCTGGCCGTGCTGCACACCACGATGGACCTGATCCGCCAGCACCACGGCCGGACCATCGAGCTGGCCATGCTCCCCGTCGACGACGAGGGCGTGTACGACATGCTCTGCGAGGCCGACTCGATCGGCGTCTTCCAGGTCGAGAGCCGGGCCCAGATGGCGACCCTGCCCCGGCTGCGACCGCGGGAGTTCTACGATCTCGTGGTCGAGGTGGCGCTGATCCGGCCCGGGCCGATCCAGGGCGGCTCGGTACACCCGTACATCCGTCGCCGCCAGGGCCTGGAGCCGGTGACGTACACGCACCCGCTGCTCGAGCCGGCCCTGCAGCGCACGCTGGGCGTGCCGCTGTTCCAGGAGCAGCTCATGCAGATGGCGATGGACGCGGCCGGCTGCACGCCCGCGTTCGCCGACCTGCTGCGCCGCGCGATGGGCTCCAAGCGGTCGCACGAGAAGATGGCCGAGCTGCGGGAGGGTCTCTACGCGGGCATGGCCACCAACGGGATCGTCGGCGAGGCGGCCGACGAGATCTACGAGAAGCTCGCCGCGTTCGCCAACTTCGGCTTCGCCGAGAGCCACTCGATCAGCTTCGCCTACCTGGTGTACGCGTCGGCGTTCTTCAAGCGCTACTACCCGGCGGCGTTCTGCGCGGCCCTGCTGGACGCGCAGCCGATGGGGTTCTACTCGCCGCAGACGCTGGTGGCCGACGCCCGCCGGCACGGCGTGGTCGTCCGCGGGCCGGACCTCAACGCCTCCGCCGCCGGACCGGCGCTGGAGCGGGAGGACCCGGACGGGCCGGCGCCGGTCGCCTCGGTCGCGGCCGACTGGAGCGACCTGGTGGCCGCGACCGGGTTCGCCGTCCGGATCGGGCTGGCCTCGATCCGGGCGATCGGGTCGGAGGTGGCGGAGCGGATCGCGGCCGGCCGGCCGTACCGGGACATGGCCGACCTGGTCCGCCGGACCGAGCTGACCTCGACGCAGCTGGAGGCGCTGGCGACCGCGGGGGCGTTCGGCTGCTTCGGGCTCAGCCGCCGGCAGGCGCTGTGGTCGGCCGGGGTGGTCGCGCAGGACCGGCCGGATCGGCTGGCCGGGCTCACCGTCGGCGTCGACGCTCCCCCGCTGCCGCTGCCCAACGACGTGGAGACGGCGATGGCGGACGTCTGGGCCACCGGGGTGTCCCCGGACAGCTACCCGACCCAGTTCGTCCGCGACCAGCTGGCCGCGGCCGGCGTGCTCACCGCGAAAGGTCTGTCCACAGTGGACGACGGGTCGCGGGTGCTGGTGGGCGGGGTGGTGACCCATCGGCAGCGGCCGGCGACGGCGAGCGGGATCACCTTCCTCAACCTCGAGGACGAGACGGGACTGGTGAACGTGATCTGTTCCAAGGCGGTGTGGGCCCGGCACCGGCGGGTGGCGCGGGAGTCCGCGGCGCTGGTGATCCGGGGCATGCTCGAGCGCGTCGACGGCGTCACCAACGTGGTCGCCGAGCGCATCGACAAGCTCGAGCTCTCGGTGAAGTCGACCTCCCGGGACTTCCGATGACCGCCGTGCCGCTGCGGTGGCGGCTGGCCGACGCCCCCGAGCCGGACGCGCCCGGGCAGGGCTCACTGTTCTCCTCCGACGACCTCATGACGACCGAGCGCGGGACCGGGCGGATGTCCGGCATGGAGTTCCTGCACGTGCACGCCCGCAAGATCATCAACGAGGTGCCGGCGGCGTCCCGGATGCCGTTCCGCTTCACGATCAACGCCTACCGCGGCTGCTCCCACGCCTGTACGTACTGCTTCGCCCGGCCCACGCACGACTACCTCGGGCTGAACATCGGCGAGGACTTCGAGCGCAAGATCGTGGTGAAGGTCAACGCGGTCGAGCGGCTCAAGGCCGAGCTGCGCAGTCCGAAGTGGACCGGCGAGTCGATCGCGATGGGCACGAACACCGACCCGTACCAGCGGTGCGAGGGTAAGTACCGGCTGACCCGGGGCATCGTCGAGGTGCTGGGCGAGGCCCGCAACCCGTTCTCGGTGCTGACCAAGTCGGCGCTGGTGCTGCGCGACCTGGACGTGCTGACGGCGGCGGCGCAGCGGACCGAGGTGTCGGTCTCGCTGTCGATCGGGACGCTGGACGAGGCCGTCTGGCGGGCGACCGAGCCCGGCGCGCCGAACCCGCGGCGACGGGTGGACGCGGTCCGCCAGCTGTCCGAGGCCGGGATCCGGACCGGCGTGCTGGTGGCGCCGATCCTGCCGGGGATGTCGGACTCGCCGGCCCAGCTGGAGGAGGTCGTCACCGCCTGCGTGGAGGCCGGCGCGCGCTCGGTGACCGCGATCATGCTGCACCTGCGCCCCGGCGTGCGGGAACACTTCCTGGGCTGGTTGCGGCCGCGGGAACCCGGGCTGGCCGAGGACTACGAGCGCCGCTACCAGCGGCCGTACCTGCCCGACGCCGAGCAGAAGGCGCTGGCGGCGCGGGTCCGCACGATCGCCGAACGAGCCGGCGCGCGGTACGCGACGCCGCGTGAAGCCCGCGTCCCCGCCGGCGAAGCTGTCGTCCCCTAGGCCGGTACGGCCTGGGCGACGAGCGCGGGCCTACGGCGCGGGCCGACGGGCGCGGCGCGGGGCCGACGGGCGTCCGCGCGGTGCGGGGCCGACGGGCGTCCGCGCGGCGTCCGGACTCAGGTCGATGATCGGGTGGCTGGGCCGGGAGCGGCGCCCGGTCGGATCAGGCCGGTCTCGTAGGCGAGGATGACGGCCTGGATGCGGTCGCGGAGGCCGAGCTTGGCCAGGATGCGCCCGACATGGATCTTGACCGTGCCCTCGGAGAGGTAGAGGGATCGGGCGATCTCGCGGTTGGACCGGCCCGCCGCGAGCAGGTCGAAGACCTCGCGCTCGCGGCCGGTCAACCCGGCCAGCACCGGCCCCGGCGACGGCGTCTCCAGCGCCGCGAACCGGTCCAGCAGACGGCGGGTCGCCGACGGGGCGAGAACGGCGTCGCCCGCGGCGACCGTACGGATCGCGGCCGGAAGCGCCCCGGTCGGAGCGTCCTTGAGCAAGAACCCGCTGGCCCCGGCGCGCAGCCCGGCCACGACGTACTCGTCCAGGTCGAAGGTGGTGAGGATGAGGACCCGCGTCTCCGGCCGGGCGGTGACGATCGCGGCCGTGGCGGCGATCCCGTCGACCTGGGGCATCCGGACGTCCATCAGCACCACGTCCGGGCGCAGCGCCGCCGCCGCCGAGACCGCGGCCGCTCCGTCGGCCACCTCGCCTACCACCTCGATCCCGTCCTCGGCCGAGAGGATCAGCCGGAACCCGGTCCGCAGCAGGGCCTGGTCGTCAGCCAGCAGCACCCGGGTCACGGCTCCACCCGCAGCCGTGCCACGACCTGCCAGCCACCCTCGGCCCGCGGCCCCGCCCGAAACTCACCACCGTACGCCCGCCCCCGCTCCCGCATCCCCGCCAACCCGTTCCCGACACCCACCATCCCGGCCCCGCCTGAGGACCCGGAACGAATCGGCAGGGCCGGACCAGCTCCGCCGACAACCTCGGCCGACGCGCCCCCGGGCCCACCGACCCGGACCAGAACGGGCTTCTCGACCGGGCCGGTCGGGCCGGTCGGCCCAGGTGGGCGGGTCGAGTGGGCCGGGCCGGTCAGGCCGGCCGAGCCGAGCCGGCCGGTCAGGCCGGTCAGGCCGGTCCGGCCGATCGGGGCCGAGTTCGTGACGGTGACGGTCAGGTGGGTGGAGTGCGTGTCGAGGAGGATCTCGGCGCGAGTGCCGGGGCCGGTGTGCTTGAGGGCATTGGTGAGGGCCTCCTGGACGATCCGATAGGCGGCCAGCTGCACGCCGTCCGGGAGCGCCGCCACCGGACCGGTCATGACGAGCGTCGTGGCCAGTCCGGCCGCTCCGACCTCGGTGACGAGCGTGTCCAGATCGGCCAGGACCGGTGCCGGATACAGCGTCGGGTCGGCGCCGACCACCCGCCGGGTCTCCCCCAACGCCCGCCGCCCCGTCGCCGAGACCGAACGCATGGCCTCGGCCGCAGCGGAAGCGCCGGCCGTCGCGGCCGCACCATCGCTGAGGGCGACCATCACGGTGAGGTGGTGCGCGACGATGTCGTGCATCTCCCGCGCGATCCGCCCCCGCTCGGCCGCCGTCGCCAGCGCCCCCACCGAATCCCGCTCCCGTTCGGCCGCGGCCGCGAGCGCCGCCGCCGCGTCCCGTTCGCGTCCGAGGGCGGCGGCGTGGGCTCGGAGGGAGAGCATCGCGGCGCGGTGGCCGGCGGCGGCGAGGCCGAGCCCGAGGGCCGCGAGCATGAGCGCGGTCAGGAAGGCGGCGCCGCCGATCCAGGGGCCTGGCAGCCGTACCGCCATCGCGACCGCACCAGCCTCGACGGCCCCGGCCGCGGCGAGCGCGACCCACCGCGGCCGCTGCGCCGCGATCGTGTAGAGCGCGACCAGCAGCCCGGCCCCGGGCACCGCCACCGGCACCCAGAGCGCGATCCCGGCCGAGACGACCAGCAACCACGCCCCGGTCGCCACCGGCCACCGCCGCCGGACCACCAGCGGCGCGACCGCGAGCACGACGACCGGGAACGGCCGCAGGTTCCCGCTCAGGTTCGGCAGGACCGACGCCGCCGACCCCACGGCCAGCACCCAGTCGAGGACACGTCGCATGCGCCGCATTCTCAAGCGTCGAACCTGAGAAGACGCCATGACGCGACTCCGACCAGCGCGACCGCGTACGCGCAGAGCACCGCGAACCCGGCCCAGGGCGACAACCAGTCCAGCCCCTGGAAGTCCCGATAGAGCGCCTCCCCCGCGTTCGAGGGCAGGTACGGCGAGACGTGCTGGTCGACCGAGGCCGGCAGCACGGAGAACAGCGGCGGGATGATGTAGAACACCGACACGAACGTCGAGATCCCGGCCGCGGTGTTGCGCAGCAGTGCGCCCAGCGCGACCCCGATCAGGCCGGCGACGGTCAGGTAGAGCGCGGCTCCGACGATCGACCGGACCGCTCCCGGCGCGCCGATGCCGACCCCGAGCCCGCCCAGCAACCGCTGCCCGGCGAAGAACGAGACCACGCTGCCGGCCAGCGCCACCACGAACACGACCGCGGCGAAGACGGCCAGCTTCGCCCACAGCACCGGCAGCCGCCGGGGCACCACGGTGAGCGTGGCCCGGATCATCCCGGTGCCGTACTCGCCGCTGATCATCAGCACACCCAGCACGCCGATCGCGAGCTGCGCGAAGCTGGTCCCGTTCAGGCTGACCGAGATCGGCTCGAAGCCGTGCCGGCGGGCGTCGGCGATCGTCGCGTACTGGTCGGTGCTCACCTGGGCCAGCAGGCCGCCGATGCCGACCATCAACGCCAGCGCGGACAGCAACGTCCAGACCGTCGAGCGCAGCGACCGCACCTTGGTCCACTCCGAGCGCAGCACGCCGAGCTGCGTGACCCCGCTCATCGCGCGGCCCGGTGGTCGACGAAGTCCGCGGTCAGCTCCAGGAAGGCGTCCTCCAGGCTCACGGTGCTCCCGTCCGCACGGGTCGTCAGGCCGACCACGGTCGTGTCGGCCAGCAGCCGGCCCCGGCCGATCACGATCACCCGGGTCGCGGTCAGCGCCATCTCGGTCATCAGGTGGGACGACACGAACACCGTGCGGCCCTCGTCCGCGAGTCCCCGCAGCAACGATCGGATCCAGCGGACGCCCTCGGGGTCGAGCCCGTTGACGGGCTCGTCGAGTACGACGACCCGCGGGTCGCCGAGCAGCGCGGCCGCGACCCCGAGCCGCTGGCCCATGCCCAGGGAGAAGCCGCCGACCCGCCGGCCGGCCACGTCGGCCAGCCCGACCAGGCCGAGCACCTCGTCGACCCGGCGCGGGCCGATGCCGTTGGTCCGGGCCAGCGCGAGCAGGTGGTTGCGGGCGGACCGGCCGGGGTGCACGCTGCGCGCCTCCAGCAGCAGGCCGAGCTCGGCCATCGGGGCCGGGCTGCGCCGGTAGTCGACGCCGGAGACCCGCACCCGGCCGCGGGTAGGGGCGTCCAGGCCGGCGATCACCCGCATGGTCGTGGACTTGCCGGCTCCGTTCGGGCCGAGGAAGCCGGTGACGACGCCGGCCGGCACGGTGAAGTCGATGCCGTCGACGGCGAGCGTCCCGCCGTACCGCTTGGTGAGGTTCTCGATCTCGATCACGCGACCGACGCTAGGAGCGGCGCCCCTCCCGGGACATCAGCCCGCCGACCAGACCTCGTATGCCTCCCGGCCTACGACCGGCCCGGCCCCACGCGGCCCGACCCGGCCCTCCACTCCCGGCCGCGTCCCCGACGCGCGGGCAGGTCTACGGGCGGGCGTGGAGGCCGGCGAGGAGGGTGGCGAAGACGTCACGAAGGGTGGTCTCGACATCCATCCGCAGGGCGGCGAGCTCGGGGTGCGCCTCGTACGCAGCCAGCATCGCCGCCGACGGCTGGCAGAACGACCAGGCCGCACCGGTGAAGATCATCGACGCCGCCACGAACCGCTCGGTCTTCTCCGCCCCCAGCTCCGGGAGCACGCCCACGATCTCGCTCGCGAACAACCCGCCGAGCTCCAGCAGGCACCGCTTGAAGTGCGCCGCCACCTCCGGCGACACGTTGCGCTCCAGCACCGCGGCCTGCGCGCCGAGCAGGTCGCAGAGCACCGGCCGGGCGGCCAGCGACGAGGCCAGCACGACCGCCAGCGCCTCCCGCCGCGCGACCACCGTCCCGCGGATGATGGCCAGGGAGGGCCTCAACGCCTCCAGCCAGTCCCGGCAGGCCCGCTCCAGCACATCGAGCAGCACGGCCTCGCGCGAGTCGAAATACCGCAGCACGTTGGACTTCGCCAGCCCGGCCCGGCGGCTCAGCTCGTTGAGCGTGATCTCGGCGACCGGCATCTCGCCCAGCATCGCCACGGCGGCGTCGAGGATCGCGCGTCGGCGGATCTCCCGCTGCTCCTCGCTGCGGGCGCGCTGGAAGGTCACCACGAGCCGATCTTACAGACCGATGGTCCTTTACGTACAGACCGATGGTCTGCTAGCGTTGACCAGGCAACAGACCGTCGGTCTGATCGACACGAGGAGCAGGTCATGTACGAGGTTCCCGACCAGACCGGGCGGTTCGCCGTCGTCACCGGCGCGAACAGCGGCACCGGCAAGGAGGCGGCGAAACGGCTCGCCGGCGCCGGCGCGGAGGTGCTGCTCGCGGTCCGCACTCCGGCCAAGGGCGAGGACGCGAAGGCCGAGATCCTGGCCGCCCACCCGGCCGCCAAGGTCGAGGTAAGCCGGCTCGACCTCGCCGACCTCGCCTCGGTCCAGGAGTTCGCCGAGCGGCTGGAACGGCCGATCGACCTGCTGGTCAACAACGCCGGCGTGATGACCCCGCCGAGCCGCATGACCACCAAGGACGGTTTCGAGCTGCAGTTCGGCACGAACTACCTCGGCGCGTTCGCGCTGACCGTGCGCGTGCTGCCGCTGCTGCTGGCGGCGCCGGGCGCCCGGGTGGCGACGATGAGCAGCGGCCTGGCCGCCCGCGGCCGGATCGACTTCGCCGACCTGCAGTGGGAGACCCGCCGCTACCGCCCCGTCGGGTCGTACGCGCAGTCCAAGCTGGCCGACCTCATGCTCGGCCTCCGGCTGGCCACGATCGCCGGCGACCGGGGCTGGGACCTGCGCAGCACGATCGCGCACCCCGGCTACACCCGGACCAACCTGCAGACCGCCGGCGCCTCGCTCGGCCGCGAGTCGCAGCGGCAGCCGCTGTTCACCCGGATCCCGCTGGTCCCGTCCCAGGGCGTGGAGACCGGCACCGAGCCGCTGCTCTACGCGGCCGTCGACCCGGGTGCGGTCAACGGCGGCTACTACGGGCCGACCGGCTGGTTCAACCTCGTCGGCCCGACCGGCCCGGCGAAGATCCCGGCCCCCGGACGGGACGCCGCCGTCGCCACCCGCCTCTGGACCGAAGCCGAGAAGCTCACCGGCGTCACCCTCCCGCCCCGCCCCTGATCCCCCACCCGGCCGCGGAGCGATCGGGCGGGGTGAAGCTCAGCGGCGGGTGGCGGCGAGACGTCCGACGGCGGCGCAGAGTCGCGTGTGGACGGACAGTTCTTCTTCCACGGGCGCCAGCACCCGGGCCTGCGCGACCTCCTCGACCCGCCCCCGCAGCCGCCGCCGCGCCGCCCGGGCCCGGCGCCGGCCGCCGATCGCAGCCAGTCGCCGCGCCAGCAGCGCCAGCAGCAGCCCGGCCAGCGCCCCGCCGACGAGCAGCAGCGTCGGCACCGGCACCCGCCCGACGTGCGGCAGCGGCGGCTCCGGGAACCGCAGCCAGTCCAGCGCGAGCAGCACCAGCAACCAGACCAGCCCGGCCACCGCGGCCACCGCCAGCACCGCCTGCAGGAACCCGACCGGCAGCTCCCACCGCGGCCGCCGGGAGGCACCGAGATCCGTCCCGGCCACCGTACGGTCGAGCAGGTCGGGCAGCTCCGCGGTCGCGCCGGTCGCCGCCCGCCGGATCACCCCCGGCCACGGGTCCGGCAGCCCGGCCGTGGCCTGGTCGGTGAGCCGCCGCAGCGCCGTGTCGACCCGGGCCCGCTGCACCGCCGACGGCCCGGGCAGCCCGGTCCGGACCGCCTCCGAGGGCGCCTCGGGCAGCCGCAGCCGGCGCAGCGGGTCCGGCCGCAGCCGCCGCAGCCAGCGGGTGAACGGCCAGCCCGTCACGGCCGCGGCCCGGGCCCGGTGCGCGCGGTCGACCGCGGTCGCGATCGTGTCCGCGCCCGCGGCGTCCGTCAGCGCATCGACCAGCGCGGTCCGGTCCTGCTTCGCGATCCCGGCGGTCGGCCCGCCCGGGCAGACCGGCGCCAGAGCCGCCGCCGTACGACCGAGGTCCGCCGACAGCCGCTGCACGGACGCCCGCCGGGCCGACGACCGCGCCGCCAGCTCCTTCTGCAGCTCGGGCAGTCCCAGCCCGGTGACCGCGGAGACCGCGAGCACCGGCACGTCCGGCAGCCCGTCCGCGGCCAGCAACCGGCGCAGGTCCGCGAGGCAGGCGTCCCGGGCGGCCGGGTCGAGCCGGTCGGCCTGGTTCAGCACGACCAGGGTCACGTCACCGTGCCCGGCCAGCGGACGCAGGTAGCGGTCATGCACCGCGGCGTCGGCGTACTTCTGCGGGTCCAGCACCCAGACGAGCAGGTCGACCAGCTCGACCAGCCGGTCCACCTCCAGCCGGTGCTCGACCCGGACCGAGTCGAAGTCGGGCAGGTCGAGCAGCACCAGCCCGTCCCCCGCGTACGGCGAGTGCTCGCCGGCGGTGTGCCGGCGCGGCACCTGCAGCCAGTCGAGCAGCTCCCCGGCCCGCTCCGCGCCCCAGACCACCGCGGTCGCCGCGGACGTGGTCGGCCGGCGTACCCCGACCTGGCTGACCTCGGCCCCGGCCAGCGCGTTGACGAGCGAGGACTTGCCGCTGCCGGTGGCCCCGGCCAGCGCGACCACGGTGTGCGCGGCGCCCAGCCGGAGCCGGGCGCCGGCCTTGCCCGCGACCCGGGCCGCCTCGTCGACCAGCTCCCGGTCGAGCCGGCCGCGGCCGAGCGCGACCACGTCGTCCAGCGCCTCCAGCCGGGTCGCCAACGCGGAGTCAGCCGAAGGCACGCCGCCACCAGGAGGTCTTCGGAGGCGCCGGCGGCTCTACCGCAGGCGGCGCCGGCCGGCTGACCGCCTCCGTCGCCCGCCGAGCCTGCTCCAGATCCGACGCCGCCGCCCGCAATCCGGCCGCCGCGCCCGCATCCGGCGCACCCGCCAGCACCAGCGCCCGGAACCGCGACGCCTCGCCGTCGAGCAGCTTCTCCACCCGGTCCATCAGATCGAGCCGCGCCTGGGTCGCCAGCGCCCGGACGGCCCCGTCGCCGAAGACCGCCTCCAGCAGCTTCTGCGACAGCGCCGACGTGCCGCCCGCGACGAGGACCTCGGTGCCGGTCAGCCCGCCGGTCTGGGCGAACACCAGCAGCATGACCGTGAGCCCGGCGCCGTTGACGCCGAAGGACGCGAGCCGAGCCGCTGTACGACGTTGTGCTCCCTGCGAGGACACCAAGGCCAGGACATCGCCCTGCCAGGCCCGCACCTCGGTGCGCAGCGCCTCGCTGAACTCCTCCGAGGACCGGCCCAGCACCGCCCGGGACGCGCCCAGCAGCGCGATCCCGCCGGGCCGGCCGCGCCAGGCCTCCGCGGTCCGCTCGGCCGCCCGGTCGGCCGCGGCCCGGACCAGCGACTCGACGCTCGACTCGACCGCCTCGGCAACTTCCTGGTCGGCCATCGGACGCCCGGTGACCGCGGAGGTCACGCGGTCGCGGAGCCGCCCGACCCGGGACTGGAGCCCGCGCAGCAGCTCGCCGGTCCCGACGAACTCCTGCCAGCGGGCCAGCACCTCCCCGCGCAGCACCGACCCGCCCCGCACGCCGTCGTCGACGTCCCGGATGGCGGCCGCGTAGAGCACGTCGGCGTCCTCCAGCAGCGCCGCGGCGGCCGCGCCGGCCTCGTCCGCGGCCCGGGCCAGTGCCGGCACCCGCTCGGACATGCTGCGCAGCGCGCCGTCCAGGGTGGCCCGGACGACCTCGGCCCGGGCGGTGGCGTCGGCGGCCAGCACGAGCAGCCAGTCCTTCAGCGGAGCCACGGCCGGCGGCGGGATGAACCCGTCCGACAGCGGCACCTCCGGCACCCCGAACAGCGCCGCCCGGCTCAGCCCGCCCTCGGCCAGCATCTGCCCGAGGTGGCCCATGACCTCCCGCATCGCGCCGCCGGGAACCCGGTTGCAGACGACGGCCAGCGCGGTCCCGCGCCGTTGAGCGGTGTGCAGCAGCTCCCAGGGCACGGCGTCGGCGTACCGCGCGGCGGTGGTGACGAAGATCCACAGGTCGGCGGCGGCCAGCAGCTGTGCGGCCAGCTCGCGGTTCCCGGCCACCACCGAGTCGACGTCGGGCGCGTCCAGCAGCGCCAGCCCGGACGGTACGGCCGGGTGCGGCACCAGTTGCAGCGAACGGTTCCCCGACGCAGCCGGCCCGGACGAGCGGGCCAGCCCCGGCAGCACCCGCCCGTCGGCGAACCAGCGCTCGTCCCCGGGCGCGCACAGCAGCACCGGCGAGCGGGTCGTCGGCCGCAGCACACCGGCCGGGCTGATCGGCGCCCCGACCAGCGTGTTCACCAGCGTCGACTTGCCCGCGCCGGTGGAGCCGCCGACCACGGCCAGCAGCGGCGCGTCGAGCCGGCCCAGCCGCGGCAGCAGGTAGTCCTCGACCTGGCGGACCAGCTCGTGCCGGGACCGGCGGGCCGCGTCCGCGCCCGGGACCTCCAGCCCGAGCCGCAGCGCCGCCGCCCGGTCCCGGACGGCCGCGAC